>NC_005863.1 GCF_000195755.1 Nitratidesulfovibrio vulgaris str. Hildenborough
CACAGCGGTGTGCCCCGCCGTCCCACCCTGTCGACCTGCCCTTACATGGGTTTGTGCTTTCATGATAGGCGGTTGTCCGATTTCACAGTGAACCACAGCGCATGGTGTCTGTTCACGGCATGGCGCATCATGCCCAGACGCGCATGACGCGCCGGATTCACTCGCCCGCGGTGACCGCGCGAATGGCGTGCCTGCCAGCCACTCCTGTGAGGCGGCATCGGCAGCAGGCACAAGCGGCCCCCATGTCTCCGCCGTGTTGTGCGGGCATCCTGTAACAAGCTTGGAGGGCGATGGTCTGCGGCACGATCCCAGCCGCGGCCTGGGAAGGGGCATCGGAGGGGCGTCGGCGCGCTGTACCGTGGCGATTTACAGAGACATCTCGGGCTGGCTGTCCGCCGATGAGCGAAGGTCCGCCGGCGACCCGTCAGCCACTCAAGGGTACTTCGCCCGGCGGGCATTCGGCACATCGGCCAGTCTCCCGGCTTGCAGGCACTTCGGCCCGCCGGCTAGCCCCGGGCTGACTCGCCCACATGGGCACCGAGCCCTTCGCCAGCGCGAGGGCACGACCCGCCCGCCATCCGGGTACGGCTCCCCCTGTGACACCCCACCGGCAGCCTGCCCGCGCGGGATGATCGCTTCGGGAATCTAGAAAATTTATAACCTGTCAAGAGGCGACAACTTTTACATTTTCTTCATGTTTACAGGACGTTGCAAGCGAAACACCCCTCCAATACGACGTCGTTCAGCGCAAACCGCAAGCGAATTCGTCTAAAAAAATGTTGATGGACAGAGTTTTTTTTGATTAACCTGCTCGCATAACGCGAACGCCAAGCGTTACCTACATCTTTCCCGCAGAAGGGGGCCCGAAACATGGGTGCGATCATCGCCATCGTCAACAACAAAGGTGGGGTGGGCAAGACCACCATCACCACCAACCTTGCCCACGCGCTGGCAAACCTGCAACAGGAAGTGCTGGTCATCGACGCCGACTCGCAGTGCAACACGAGTTCGTTCTTCTTTCACGGCGACGTCGAGCGCGTACCCGCACCCAACCTGTACGAATTGCTCGAAGACGACGCCGCGGACGTGCGCGACTGCATCCACGCCGCGCCCGAATATTCGCGTATCGCCGTGCTGCCCACGCACCCCGACCTCGCCGGGCTGGAACCCGTCATCATCCAGCGTCCCGACACGGGCATACGGCTCATGCGCGACAAGCTGCGCGACTATGCCAAGACCAAGTACGACTTCACGCTCATCGACTGCCCGCCCAACCTCGGCACCTTCGTCATGATGGCCATGGTGGCGGCAGACTTCGTGCTGGTCCCGCTGGAAAGCGGCAGCAAATACTCCATCGACGGCATCGCCCGCACAGTGGGTCTCATCGACGACATCCGCTCCGAGGGCCAGAACAAGGACCTCACCCTGCTGCGCTTCCTGCTCAACAAGGCGCGGCCCCGCACCATCGTCGCCCGCGAGACACACGAGCGCCTGCGAGAACGCTTCCCCGGTCGCGTGTTCGAGACCGTGCTTTCGGCCTCCACCGACCTGCAACAGAGCGAATACCTCAGCGAGACCGTCATTCGCAGCAAACCCAACAGCCAGCTTGCACGCCTGTTCCGCCAGCTGGCCAACGAGGTCGTGTCCCTGAAGGAGATAACCACCATGCAGGACGCGCCCTCTGCCTAGCCGACTAGACTTCCCTACCCTGCCCCCACCACGGGCGTGGAGGAACCGATATGCCCCCTGAAGCGACAGCCAACGCAAGCCCTGCCGGGCAACAACCGAAACGCAGGCGCGTTACGCTGGCAGACAGATTGCGTCAGGCCAGCAAGATGCAGTTCGAGTCGCCGGAACAGATTGCGGCCCGTGAAGCGCTGGAGAAGATGAACCGTGAGTCGGCACTGGCGACACCCGGTGACACCGACAGTCACGGGGTGTCTTCTGCTGTCACGCCTGACAAACCGACGACACACCAACACAAGGCCGTTGCCGAATCCGCGAAGGACGCCCCTTCGCCCCCCACCGTGACCAGCCCTTCCCCTGCCATAGAGGACGACCTCGGGCATGACACGTCGGCGGCCACGTCGGCGCGGGCAAGCACCGGTGAAGACGCCACCTGCGCCGCTTCTGGCACCACTCCCCGTGATGACGATGCCGGTCACCCCCTGACTGGCGCCGTCACCCGTGACGTCACCACCCCAGAGACGCGTACTGTCACCCATGACACACCAGTCACCCCCGTGACAACAAAAGCCACGGGTGACTGCGATAGACACCCCGCGACAACAGCTGTCACCAGTGACACGGACTCCGAAACAGTGACCGCGACGGACACCAGTGACGCAAAACGTCACCCCGTGTCACCTGCGGCCACAGATGCCTCCAACAGTCACCCAGTGACGGCAGACGTCACCCCTGACGTCACCCCTGACAGCAACGCTCACCGGACGACAATGGCCGTCACTGGTGACAGCACGGTCACCCCCGACGGAGAACTCCCGGCTTCTTCAGCATCGACCCGCGAGCCCAAGACCGTGAGCAGCGCTGCCGACAGGGCATACACCGCCCCCCACGCCAGCCGGGGGAGGGACGCCGGAGACGACACCGGTCACCCCATGACAGACACCGTCACCAGTGACGGTACGTCACCCCCTCCTCCCCTATTCGTGCCCGCACATGGCCCACTGACGCACGGGGCGGTCGCGGCTACGGACACGGCAGGGGCAGCGACGGTCGAAGAAGGCCCTGCACACGACGTGCAGCCCATGCGGCAGGCTGAGGCATCGTCTGCGCCCCATGCGTCGCGCGAAGCGCCCACAGGCACGGCGTACGCGGGCACAGAGGCAGGAAGTGCACACGGGCACGACCGCAGCACCGCGGGCCTTGCGACGACCGCAGAGGAAACGCCCTGCACGCCATGCGAAGCGCCAACCCCCGAGACGGCAGCCACACTGCATGACCGTTCCGCTGTGAACGCTCGCGCCATGGGGACGGAAAAGGTCACGGGGACAGAGAGAGTCACCCCTGACCCAACCGGTCACCCCGTGACCGCGGCAATCACCGTACGGCACGATGAAGGCCCCCTCCCCGGAGCTGAGACTCCGGGGGTATCTGGAGCAGAATCACCCCATGTGACGCCCCATGTGACGCCCCGAGTGACGCCCCGAGTGACGCCGGATGCGACGCAGGATGCGACGCCGGAGGCCTCTGGCAGTACATTGCCGGGTGCGACATCCGACCTGACGGGGGGCCTGACCGGGGGCCCGTCCGTGACAGCAGCGGGCGCAGAAGCAGACGCGGGCACAGAGACCGGCGCGCCGTATGCGCGGGCTGCCGCCTCCAAGGACCAGTCGGATGCGACACGCCCCGGAGATGACATCGCACCGTCACATGCCGCACGGCAGGCAGCGGGTATCAGCGACGGCGCAACCACCGTCTCCGACGTCACCCCCCTGTCAGCCCACGACACGATGTCTTCTTTCGTCACGGATGACAGCCACGGTCACCCCATGACGGACAACGTCACCACTACCGAGCCTACCGTCCATCAGGCCATGGCCCATGGGATGGCTCCGGTGGTGAATAGCCCGAAGCCAGAGGGCGGTGTGCATGTGCGCAGCCCCCTCCCCGCCCACGACCTTGCCGGGCACATGGGGCACAGTGCCGAGCAAGCCCCCCAGACAGGGAACGTCACGGATGACGCATCACGTCACGGGGTGTCGGCAGAAGTCACCCCTGACATGTCCGCCACGGCCCCAGTCACCCCAGTCACCCCAGTCATCCCAGTCAGGCCGGGCACTCCGGGCCCGCTTGCAGGGCTGACCACATCGCGCACGCTTCTCAACAGCACCTTGCAGGTCAACATCTATAATATGGTGCTTGAGGCGGGCGGGGCCGTGTTCACCTCGGGCGGGCAGATGGCCAAGCGCTTCGACGTGGCCGTGCGTTCGGTGCGCCGTACCCTCGACCTCATGGAGACCAAGGGCATCCTCAGCCGCGAATCGGGGGCGGCGGGCATGACGCTGCGTCTGCTCATGGACCCCCTTTCGGTGATGGGCATCCATGCCAGCGGTCTGCCCGCAGGTGTCATCGGCGCGGTGCATGACGCCGGGGCAGTCCATGACGGCATCATGGGCGGGCACGCCCCATACCGGACGGGAAGAGGTCCGGACATGCCCACGTTCCCGTCGGGTTCGCCGGCGGCACACACGCCCGAATTTGTGGCAGGGCACGGCACGGGCGCGGAGGGCAGGGGAGGGTATCCCGCAGCGGGGATGCCGCAGCCCCATGCCCCGCACCCTTCGCCGTCACCCCGTGACAGCTATGGTCACCCCTCGTTCATGCACGCCGCACCCCATCCGGTACAGACCTCCCCGCACCTGAACGACCAGCAGGGCAGGGCGGCGAACCCCGGCGACATGGTCGCGCCGCACAGGCCTGCCGCTGCCCATCAGATGCACGGCGGCATGGTGCCACGGCATCAGCCCGGGGCGACACAGACGGGGCAGGCAGCGAGCGTGTCAGGTGCTGGCACACCGGGCACCACGGCGGGAGACGCCTTCGGAGTGCCGTCCGGCGGCCCCGGGGCGGACATGGCGTTCTTCCGCGAACGCTATCCCCATCTCGCCCGTGCGGGCTTCGGCCCGGCACAGGTGAAGCAGGTGCGTGAGGCACTGGCATCACGCGACCTGCCCGACGACCTCGTGGAAGAGTCGCTCGGCTATGCCGAATGGGAACTCGAGCATGGCACCATGGTCGACGCCAAGGGACAGCCCATCGCCAAGCCCGCCGACTGGGTCTTCAAGTCGCTTGCCATGCACGGCTGCTACAGGCGGCCCGCCGGATACGTCGACCCGCTGGAAGAGGCCCGGGCGCGCATCGCCGAACGCATCGCCGCACAGACGGCCCACCGCGAACAACTGGCGCGCCTGCGTGAAGAGCAGGAGAAGCTTGAGATGGAAGCCCTCATCGACGCGGAGGTTGAACGGCTTGCCGCAGCCCCCGACAGCGCAGAGGTGGACGAACTGTTGCAAGGGCTGCCCGCCGTGCTGCGCGCCAAGGGGCTTGAGAGCGCACTGGTACAGCGCGAGATGCGTCGCCGCCTGCGCGAACGTCTCTTCCCGGAGGGGTGATGCGAGGGACGCGGGATGCCGGTGCCATGAGGGGTGGCAGACAGGATGACAGGCAGGGTGACACCGTCGGTCACGGGGTGACAGACCAAGGATGACAGCGAGGGACACGGGGTGGTGACAGGTCACCTGACACGGGGCGACACCCCATGACAATCCGCCCCTCGAAACGTCACCGGTGACAGGACAGGGCCCGTGACGCGACACGTCCCCCATGACAGCGCATGTCGCGAGGTGACATGTGGAGCATCTGAAACAAAAACAATGGGTTGGGTACAAGCCCGTGACATGGGCGGTCACCCCCCTCTTATATAAGGAAGATAGATAGAAAGAAGAGTCTATCTATCGCAGGAACACATGGAAAAGACGAGCAAGCCGCAACTGGTGGCCTACCTGCGGGAAAGGGCACACCTCACGGAAGAGCAGGCGCTGATGACGCTCAAGGCCTTGTATCTCTTCTCGCTGGAGCATCTTGAGAAGGGCGTGGGCGTGGTGCTGCCCGACATCGGGCAAATCAAGCCATCCATGGGCAAGGGCGGGGTAGGGCGCAACTTCCGCACCGGAGAGGCGACGGTCATCGAACCCAAGCTCAAGCTCACGTTCAGTGCGTCCAAGGCACTGAAGGAACCGCTGGACGCGGCGCAGCGCAAGGCCGCGAAACAGCGCGACGCGAAGTCGCAGGACGGCGCGACGGGCGACGGACGGGCGTAGCCACGACCGGACGGCTGGCTGCCGCCAGACATGGTGAGGCCCGGGTGCGCACGCGGGGCACGATGCCCGACACACGCAAGCCCGGTCATGCCTCCTCCCATGAAGCCCCGGAGGGGCATCGGCCCGAAGCCTCGCAGGTGAATATCAAGGTCACCCCCGATGCTTCGCGAGGTGACCCCGGCAGAGGGCGACCCGGTGGTGAAGACGTCCGGCCGGGGCGTGATGGTGGCGGTACGACGAAGGGTGATGACGCCCGGAAGAGGTTACCGGCGAGAAGGGCACGGATTACCGTCTTCCAGGCAGATGTCGCCCCTGCCGCACGGTCGCAGGGGCGGAAGCGGCAGACGTTGCGGGAAGGCGTACCTTCCGCCGCAAGACCGGAGAGGCTGGACCTCCATCGTCCGCCAGTCGCCACGCCGTGAGGTGTGGGCCGACCATGGGCACAGGCCTTGCGTTGCCGGAGGGCAGGGTCGCCTGTCTGCGGTGCTTCTGCCCGGGCAGACCGCGTGGCGCGCGAACCTGCGAAGCATGGGGTTCGCAGGTCCGCGGAGGGATGTTCCGGAGGGAAGCCGCTGACACGGGCGGCAGGGGGCTTATGCCCCGCGGCCCCGTCGATAGGGCGGGCCATGCCGCATCAGCCGGGGTCTGCTCGGGTCAGGGCCGCGCCGTCTTGCGTCTGACGACGAGTGTGCTGTGCCCGCTGCCACGCAGGATGTGTTCGGCGGTGCTCTTGAACAGCAGCCGCTGCAACACTCCGTGGTCATGCATGCCGACGATGGTGAGGTCGGCGCTGCACCCCTCTGCCGTCCCCATGATGGAGGCGGGCACGACGCCCCGTGGCAGGTGCGACCTGACGGTGACAGGGGCATCGCCATCCCTCTCCATGATGGCGGAAAGCCTTGCAAGGGCGTTATGAAGGTGCCCGCCGTGCCGCGAATACTCGTGCGCGGCGTGCGTGTTCGCCTCCTTCCGGGCGACGCCGCTCTTGGATGTGATCTTCATCCGGGCGAACACATCCCACGCATGCACCACGTGAAGCGTCGCGCTGTGACGTGTGGCGATGCCGTATGCGGCTTCGAGGATAGCCTCGTTGAGGCTCCTGTCCGAAGGCGAGTCGATGACGTCGTCACAGCCGATGGCCGCTACGATGTTGCGGAGGCTGTTCGTACCCTGCTTCAGGACGAGCACGTCGCCCTGCGCGCCATGGACGAAGTTCATGAATGTCTTCGTCTGGATGGGGTTCGCGAAGAGGTTCGCGTGGTGGTCGACGATGGTGAGGTCGTGTTGCCCCGGGCGCTGTGCAGACAGCCGGGAGAGCGTATCGGCACCGTCGGTCACGATGACGTCGTGACCTGCACCGCAGCCCGTATCGTGGCCCTTGCCACGCCATGCCGGGGCCTCGGCGCGCCGCGCATCGGCCTCGCACGCCTGTTCCATGTCACGCCGGAGGGCGTCGTCGCACAGTATGGTGAGCGGTGCACCGAGTCTTCGCGCGAAGTCGATGGCGAAGAGGGCCCTGTGCCTGTCCGTGCCGGGGCCGGTCGCCCCGTAGAGTATCCTGTCGTAGCAGCGCATGCGCATCCTCCACACGCGAATGGGGTCGTGAATCAGGTCAGGTGCCGATGACGAACGTCGCCATGCCGAAGTAGATGAGGATGGTGGAGATGTCGGACAGCGCCAGCGTGAGGGGGCCCGATGCGATGCGCATGTCCAGCTTCAGCTTGTGCAGCAGGGAAGGGATGCTGAGCCCCCAGAAGACCCCGCAGCACAGCGTCAGCAGGATGCTCGAACCGATGACCGCCGATGCGGCGACATCGTCCCGCCACAGGACGACGATGCTGCCCACGATGAGCCAGCACGCCGCCCCCAGAAGCACGGCGGAGCCCACTTCGCGGTAGAACGACTTCACATACCATTTCCAGTCCGGGTCGAGGGACCGCAGCGTGTGGATGGCGAGCGTCATGGACTGGATGCTCACACTCTCTCCGAGGCCCAGCACGAGGGTCATGAAGAAGGCCAGCACGAGACTCTGCGCCAGCGTCGCCTCATAGGCCCCCGCAAGGATGGCGCAGGTCGTGCCGCTGGCGATGGTGGCGAGAAGCCACGGGAATCGGTAGCGGAAGGCGCGCAGGGGCGAGGCCTCGCGCACCTGCAGGATGCTGAGGCCGATGATCTCGAAGGCCCTGTGCATGTTCTCGCGGTCGGTGGCGTCGATGTCCTCTTTCGAGAACATGCCGATGTCCACCACACCGAGGATGCGCCTCTCGTCATCCACCACGGGAAAGGCGAGCAACTTGTGGCGCGTGAAGTACTCATGCGCGTCGAGGACGCTGCAATCCATGGGGATTGCGATGGTCGAGGTGATCATGATGTCGTCGACCGTCTTCGTGTCGTCCGAGGTCAGAAGGCGTCTGATGGGAATGACGCCTGTCAGCCTGTCGTCGCAGTCGACGATGTAGAAGTAGTCGATGCGGTTCTCATCATCAGTCGATGACTTGATGTCGTGAAGTGCCTCTTTGATCGTCGTGCCCGAGACGAACTTCTTCACGTCTGTACGGGCGAGTCGCATGATGGATTCCTTGAAGAATCTGTTCTTCTTGCGTGGCATCGATCCTCCTTGTGCGTGTTGAAAGCAGCAATGACCCCGTGGCAACAATGCCGCGGGCCAGCCGGAAAGACCACCTGCACCCACATGGCGGACGCAGGTGCATCTATTTGAAATAGAATTATATGTGGGTCTTTCAAAGTGCTTCGTCTGCAGGAGCAGCTGAAGTCGTCAAACGATACCATGGCTGGGGACAGCGGGCCAGCCCCTTTTCGGATTTGTTCTGCGGTGGGCGTGATTCTACGACCCCGTGCCCGCGCTGTGCCATAGGTAGCGAATGCCCTGCCAAGCCCATGTACCCCGGCATGGCGGGGGCTTCATGTCGCCGGAGGCCAAGGCATGTCCTTGATGCGACAACGGCCCCGGATGGGCTTCCGGGGCCGTTGTGCGGCAGGCATGGTAGACGCGTCGTGCGGTGGCGTCCGTCCCGCCACCGCACCCGGTGCGCCGCATCAGCAGCCGTCGCCGCCCCCACGGCAGCACCCCTTGGAGACCCCGCCCTTGCGGGCACGGAAGGCGTTCACGTCAAGCCCCGCAAGCACTGCGCCCACCACGTCTTCGACGATGCCCGCGCATTCCGTCACGGTGATGCCGTGTTCGCGCAGGATGGCGCGCGGGCTTTCACCACAGGCGGCGGTCAGCACGGCGCGGCAGTCCTTGAGCATGTCCGCGAGGGCGTGCCAGCGTTCAGGGCCGCAGCCGGGGCGCGGGGTGGCGCGTTCTTCGAGAAGGACGGGCACGGGCATGTCCGTTGCGTCTGTGCCCGCACGGGTGGCGTCCTTACCGCAGGTCGTGCCGTGGGTTGTGCCGCAGACCGCGCCGGAATCCCCCCCGGTGCTTCCTGTGCTGTCCGTCCTCTTGTCGTTCTTGTCCTCCTCGCTGTCCCAAGGGGTGGCCCCCGCCTTGCCCCATGAGTTACCACCAGTACTGCCCGGCACATCGCCGCTTCCGGTACCTTTGGCGTCGTTCCGACCGGACGCAGCCTCGCCTCCGGTCGTTGTGCCGCCCTTGCCACTGCGGGCAGGCCCAAGGCCCCATATCTGCAACCGCGTGGCCTCGCCGAGGTGCTGGTTCACGAGCATTCCCTCGCGGGTCGCCACTGCCACGAAGGGCCGCGCCCCGGCCCCGTCGTCCTTCTGTGCGCATTCGCGCAGCAGCGGGGCCAGTTCACGCGACCTGTCGTGGTGCAGCAGCCCCACGGCGTCGGCGCGGCAGCGTCTGCAATGGGTCATCTGGCGGATGTGCGCCCCCGCCAGCCTGCGCGCTTCGCCCACCGCTTCGGGCGAAGGTTCGGCCACCTGCGCCAGCGGGGTGTCGTGGGTGGGGTGCAGGGGGATGATGTTCATGAGCGTCGCGCCCAGCGCGGCGACCTTCTCTGCCACCTGTTCCACATGTCCGTCGTTGATGCCCGGCACGAGGATGGTGTTGACCTTGACCACGATGCCGCGCTGCACCAGCCCCGTCAGCGCGGTCAGCTGCCGTTCGAGCATGAGTTCGGCGGCGGGCCGCCCGCGCCACACGACCTTGCCGTCGCGCACCCATGTGTACAGGCGTGCGGAGATGTCGGGGTCGACGGCGTTGATGGTGAGGGTGGCGTGGGTGACCCCGTTGGCGGCAAGGGCGTCGAGATGCGGGGGCATGCCCAGTCCGTTGCTGGAAAGGCAGAACAGCATGTCGGGATGCCGCTGGCGGATGAGGCGCAGCGTCTCCAGCGTGGCGGCAGCGTTGGCCATGGGGTCGCCCGGCCCGGCGATGCCCGCCACGCGGATGGCGGGTTCGCGTTCAAGGACGCGGTCGAGGTAGTCCGCGGCCTGTGCGGGGGTGAGCACCCCGCTGGTCACGCCGGGGCGCGACTCGTTGACGCAGTCGTACTTGCGGTTGCAGTACCCGCACAGCACGTTGCACTTGGGTGCCACGGGCAGGTGGACGCGACCGCACGACTGGGCGGCCTTCTCGGTGAAACAGGGGTGGCTTGTGGTGTCGGGTGTGCAGGGCATGTCGCTATCCTCCTACATGTAGCCGTAGCCCACGGGGCTGGCGGTCTGATGGCGTTCGATGAGGGCGTTGACGATGCGGTCGTACAGGGCGAGTGCGCCGGTGTAGCCCACATGCAGCAGACGCTGCCCGCCGAAGCGGTCGTGGACGGGGAAGCCCGTGCGCACCAGCGGGATGCCCCACGCGCGGGCGTAGCGGTAGCCCTTGCTGTTGCCCACCAGCAGGTCGGGGGCGAGGGTGCCCGCACGTTCGGCAATCTCGTGGAAGTCGACCCCTTCGCGGACTTCGGGCAGGTCGGGCATCAGCCCCCCGCAGACGGCGGCCACACGCGCGGCAAGGCCGCACCCGCGTGCGCCGGTGGCCACCAGCACGGGGCGTATGCCCGTCTCGGCAAGCATGGCGCACAGCCCCGTGACCATGTCGGCATCACCGTAGACCACGGCCCGCTTGCCCGCGACGTACTTGTGCCCGTCCACGAGGGCGTCGACCAGCCTGCCGCGTTCAAGCATCATGCGCGGGGGCATGGCGGTGCCGGAGATGCGTTCGAGGGCCTCCATGAAGGTGTCGGTCTCGCGCAGGCCCACGGGCACGCCCACCCTGAACAACGGCACGCCGTGACGCGCGTGCAGCGCGGCCCCGGCGGAGGGGCGGCTGCCGAGGGGGTCGCCCATCTCGACCACGGCCCGCGCACGGCCCAGCGCCCGGATGTCGTCGAGGGGCGTACCCCCGGCGGGGATGGGCGCGTAGGCTTCGAGGCACGGGGCGTCCAGCGTCTCGGAGATGTCGGGCAGGATGACCGGCGCAAGGCCGAATGCCTCCATCACGTCGCGCAGGTGGCGTATGTCGGCGGGGGAGAGTAGCCCCGGCAGCAGACAGGTGCGGCCCGTGGAGACGGTGCCCGACGTGGTGCCGGATATCGCACCGGGCGTGGTGTCCGACACGGTGGCACCGGCGGTGGCAGGGCCGCGTGCGGCTGCGCCGGGGGCCGCTTCGTGAGGGGCACCCGATATGACACCGGACATGGTGCCGGACATGGTGCCGGACATGGCACCGGGCGTGGACTCCACCAGTTGTTCCGTCACGGCACGCACGGCGTCGTACCAGCCGTCCATGTGGGTTCCGGCGAAGCTTGGCGTGCTCACATGCACGATGTCCGGCAGGTCGAGGTCGCCGAATTCGTTACGGAACTCGCGCAGGATGCGGCCCACGTCGTCACCGATGGTCTCGGTGAGGCAGGTGGTGGCCACGCCCACGAGACGCGGGTGGTACTTCTTCATGACATTGAGCAGCCCCTTCTTGAGGTTGGGGCCGCCGCCGTGGATGGCGTGCTTCTCGCCCAGTGCGGAAGAGGCGATGTCCATGGGTTCGCGGTAGTGGCTGATGACGTAGCGACGCATGTAGGTGGCGCAGCCCTGCGAACCGTGCAGGAAGGGCACGGCCCCTTCGATGCCCCTGAAGGCCAGCGTCGCGCCGAGGGGCGTGCAGAGTTTGCATGCGTTGGTGGTGGCGATGTGGTTACGGCCTGCCATGGTGTGCCCCCCCTTCGGTGGCGTTTCCTTCGGTGAAAAGGTCGTGCGGGGCGTGTCCTGCGGGATTGGCGGGACAGTCGGCATCTCCATCCCCTGCGGGATTGGCGGGATGTCCGTCCCTTTCGTGTGCGGGGGCGTCTGCGCCGAGGTGTCTGTCCGCACGGTCTGCGGGATTGTCGGCTTGTCCGTCCCCTTCGGGACAGTTGGCATGTCCGTCCCTTTCGGGACAGTCGGCATCTTCATCCCCTGCGGGACAGTTGGCATGTCCGTCCCCTTCGGGACGGGCAGCCGCCGGGAAACGGCTGCGCGGCGTGAAACGCCACACCGGGCTGGTGACGGAGGCGTGTACCTCGCGGGCGAAGTTGTACATGCCCTCGAAGCCCGCCAGCGCGATCTTGCGTTCGTGGTTGTGGTCGCAGAAGCCGATGCCCAGCTTGTGGGCGATGGGCCTCTCCTTCACGCCGCCCACGAAGATGTCCACGTCGAGGGTGCGGACGAAGTGCGCCAGTTCAAGGGCGTTGGCGTCGTCCACGATGATGGTGCCGGGGTCGCAGATGGCTTCGAGTTCGCGGTAGTCCTCGTCGGTGCCGGTCTGCGAACCCACCAGTGCCACCTGCATCCCCAGATGCCTGAACGCCTTGATGAGCGAGAACGCCTTGAACGCGCCGCCCACGTAGATGGCGGCCCGCTTGCCTTCGAGGTCGCGCCGCAGCTGGCGCAGCCGGGGCATGAGGGTGGCTATCTCCTCGCGCACGAGGTCGCGGGTGCGTTCGACGATGCCGGGGCACACCTCGCGGAAGTGTTCGGCGACGTTGTAGAGCGAGTCTGCCATGTCCTCGATGCCGAGGTACGAGACGCGCAGCGTGGGCGTGCCGTAGGCTTCGCGCATCATGCGTGCCAGCGGCATGGTGGCACCGCTGCACTGCACGAGGTTGAGCGCAGCCCCGTGGCATCGGCGCAGGTCGTCCACGCGCCCGTCGCCGGTGATGTTGGCGACCACCTGCACCCCCATGCGTTCGAGGTAGCCGCGGATGATCCACAGTTCACCGGCGAGGTTGAAGTCGCCGAGGATGTTGACCGAGGCGGGACCTATGCCGTCTGTCGCGCCCGTGCCGGTGAGGGTGAACATGGCGGCGCAGGCCGCTTCGTACCCTTCGCGCTTGTTGCCCTTGAAGCCCTCTGACTGCACGGGCAGCACGGGGATGCCGTGGCGTGCCGCGACGCGCTTGCACACCGCGCCGATGTCGTCGCCGATGAGACCCACGATGCAGGTGGCGTAGACGAAGGCTGCCTTGGGCGCGTGGCGGGTGATGAGTTCATCGAGGGCCGCTTCCAGCTTGGGTTCGCCGCCGAAGATGATGTCGCGTTCGCCAAGGTCGGTCGAGAAGCTCAGCCTGTGCAGTTCAGGGCCGGACGAGAGTGCACCGCGGATGTCCCAAGTGTAGGCGGCGCAGCCCACCGGCCCGTGGACGAGGTGCAGCGCGTCGGCGATGGGGTAGAGCACCACGCGCGAACCGCAGAACACGCAGGCACGCTGGCTGACCGCCCCGGCGAGACTCTCGCGGTTGCAGGCGAGGTCGATGGGGCCTTGCCCCGCCCGGTGTACCTGCCCGCGACGTTCTTCGAGCAGCCCGTCGGAAGCAGGGGCAGGCGGGGTGGCAGGCGGGGTGGCAGGCGGGGTGGCTGGTGCCATGGCGGGCGCAGGGGCGGCAGCTGCCTCGGCAGAGACCTTGCCCCTTGTCACGCCTGCTGCCGCGCCTGCTGCCATGCCCGCTGTCGTACCGGCTGCCGGCGCTGCTACGGGGTGAAGAGTGCCGTCCGTCCTGTCTGTGGACCCTTCGGGAGTGGGCATGACGCCGCAGTGTCCGTTCATGGTCGCCTTCCTTTGTGGTGTTTCGTCTGTCTGTGAACGGTGCCCGGCGTCGGGTTTCCGGGGCGTCTGCCTGTGGGCGGTGCTGTCACGGCGGCCCTGTCCTGTCTTGGCTGTCCTGTCTGGGCTGTCGGGCCTCGGTTGCCGGGATTCGGCCCCGTCCCGCCCGTCTCGTCCCGTGGCGTCTGCCGTCCGTTTCACGCCTTGCGTCTGTCGGGCCGGTTCTGCCTTGTCCTGCCCCGTCCCGCCTATCTCGGCGGTCTCGCCTGTATCACCCGCCCCTTCGGGGCACCCTTCCCGGAGCGTCCGGCCTTTTGCGTGGGCAGGCCGGACGCTCGCGGCGTGGCGTGCGGCAGTCGCCTGGGGCGGGGTCACGGAATCAGCTCGAATCCGCCCGGATGTTCCCGGAATCCGTCCGGATGTTCCCCGAATCCGTCCGGATGAGGTCCCGAATCATGCCCTTAATCATGTCAGGAGCAGTTCCGTGCAGGGTTCGCCCGCTTCGAGCGCGTCGAGGATGGCGTCAACGGCGTCTTCGTCATCGCCGCCGCCGTACCAGTGCCCTTGCGGGTAGACGACCAGTACCGGTCCCTTGTCGCAGAATTGCAGACAGCCCGTGGTGGAGACGAAGGCGTTGAGTCCGCGCGCGGCAATCTCCGCGTCGAGGTGGGCCACAAGGTCGGGTGCGCCCTTGCGGATGCATGTCCCCTTGGGTTCGAGTCCCCTGAAGCTCATGCAGACGAGAATGTGGTGGTCGGGCTTGTCCATGGTGGCCTCTCGGAGTGCGTCGTATCCGGTTGGTGTTGCGTTGTTGCCCATGCTGCCGGGGCTTCGTGCCCGGTCTGGCTGTCCCGGCGGTCTGTCCCGCTGGTCTGGCCTGTCTGCATCGTTCCGGGGCAGGGCGGGCGTCGCCCCGGAACACCCCGCAAGCGGGATGTCCCGCGTGCGGGCGTGCCGGCTACATGACCAGTTCGAGGGTGTCTTCGGGGGCCGTGTCGCGGTCCTTGCGTTCCAGAAGGGTGTTGATGACCTGCGAAAGCAGGTGCATGCCGCCCATGTAGCCCACCTTGGGAAAGTGGCTGTGGCCCACGCGGTCGAGGATGGGAAAGCCGAAACGCACCAGCGGCGTGTCTTCGGCCTGCGCGATGTACTTGCCGTACGAGTTGCCCACCAGCAGGTCGACCGGGGCGGCCTTCACCCTCTGGTGCAGGTGGAAGAGGTCGTTGGCGGCGCGCACCTCATAGTCCCACGTGGCCCCTGCCTTCTCCATGACCTCGGCGATGCGGCGTTCGAAGGCCTTGCCCGGCGTGCCGGTGACCACGACCGTGGGCCTCATGCCCGCCGAGACGAGGAACTCCACCAGCGGTATCACGATGTCGGGGTCGCCCCATGCCGCCACCCGCTTGCCGAAGAGCAGCGACTGGTAGTCGGTCATCATGTCCACCAGCTTGCCGCGTTCGTCCTTCAGCGACCGGGGCACGGTCATGCCAGTGGTCTCTTGCAGGGCGGCGAGGAACCTGTCCGTGGCCAGCACGCCGATGGGGGTGTCGAGCAGCCTGTAGGGTACGCCGCACTTCTTCTCCAGTGCCTTGGCCCCGGCCTCTGAGGCCCATGCGCCAAGGGCGAGGGTCGCCATGCTGTCGCCACTGCGGGCGAAGTCGGCCTGTGTGGTGCCCCCGGCGGGGTACATGCGGTATTCGCCGGTCTGCGGGGTGTCGAGCACGTCGGATGTGTCGGGAAAGACCACGCCGTCCACGCCCATCTGCGCCAGCATGCCCTTTATCTTGCGCATGTCCGAGGGTTCGACGAAGCCCGGAATGACGTTGACCTGCCCGGCAGCCTGTTTGCCCGTGCCCGCGGCGAGGTAGTTCACCATGCCCTCGACCATGTTCGAGAAGCCGGTGACGTGCGACCCCACGTAGCTTGGCGTGTTGCAGTGGATGACCTTCTTGCCCTGCGGCACCGTGCCGTCTTCCATCGCCACCTTGGTGATGGTGGGGATGTCGTCGCCGATGGTCTCGGAGAGGCAGGTGGTGTGTACGGCCACCATGTCGGGGTCGTAGACCTGGAAGATGGTCTTCAGTGCCTGCCGCAGGTTGGGGCCGCCGCCGAACACGCTCGCGCCTTCGGTGAACGAGCTTGTGCTCGCCATGACGGGTTCGCGGAAGTGACGGGTGAGATGGCTGCGATGGTACGAACAGCAGCCCTGACTGCCGTGGCTGTGCGGCAGGCAGCCGTGGATGCCGAGGGCCGCGTACATGGCACCGATGGGCTGGCATGTCTTGGCCGGGTTGACGCGAAGTGCCGAGCGTTCAGCATAGGCGGCGGGTGTGTGCTTGAGCATGACGAACCTCCTTGGCCCGTTGTCTGTGGCCCGTTATCAGTCGTTGAGACCGGCGGTGAGGGTGGGGCCGGTGTCGAAGGGCGAGCGCGTAAGCTTCCATGCCGGACTGTGGATCATGGCGTAGACGTCGCGGGCGAAGTTCACCGCGCCCTCGTAGCCCGCGTAGGGACCGGAGTAGTCGTAGTTGTGCAGCTGCTTGCAGGGCACGCCGAACTTCTCGATGACGTACTTGTCCTTGATGCCGGAGCAGATGATGTCGGGGTTCATGCGATGGATGAGCTTTTCGATCTCCACATGCGACACGTCGTCGATGACGAGGGTGCCCTCGCCCATGTCGTCCCACATGCCCTCGTAGGACGAGAGCAGCCCTTCGCGTTCGAGCTGTTCGCGGTAGGCGGGGTCGAGGCGCGGGCGGTAGCGTTCGGGGTCGGCGGTGACCTTCAGCTCTTCGATGTTCTTCGAGTCGGCGTCGACGCGGATGGTGGGAATGACCCTGCGCCCCTCGTAGTCGTCGCGGTGCGCGAACTCGAAGCCCGCCACCAGCGGTTCCATGCCGAGGTCGCGCATGAGGTGCATGTAGTGGTGCGCCCGCGAACCGCCCACGAAGAGCATGGCGGTCTTGCCTTCGAGTCCGGGCATGTAGGCGGCGAGGGCGGTCTCGGCCCTGGCCTCCTCTTCGGCGATGACGGACTCGATGCGCGCGGTGAGCGCGGCGTCGTCGAAGTAGCGGGCTATCTTGCGCAGCGACTGCGACATGGAGCGCATGCCGATGAAGTTGACCTTCATCCACGGAATGCCGAACTTCGTCTCCATCATCTCTGCGAGATAGTTGATGGAACGATGGCACATGACGAGGTTGAGGTTGGCACTGTGCGCCGTGCACATGTCTTCGTAGACGCTGTTGCCGGAGAAGGTCGCCACCACCTCGATGCCGCACTTCTCAAGCACACGTTCAATCTCGTAGGCGTCGCCGCCGATGTTGTACTCGCCAAGCACGTTGACCGAGAAGCGGCCCGCCTCGCGTTCACGCGTGCCCAGTGCCATGTCGAATATCTTGTTGTTGGCGATGTGGTGGCCCGCCGACTGCGAGACGCCCTTGTAGCCCTCGCAGTTGAACGCCATGACGGGTATGCCCGTCTCCTTGCTCAATTCGCGGGCCACGGCCTGTATGTCGTCACCGATGAGACCCACCGGACAGGTGGCGTGTACGCTGATGGCCTCTGGCCTGAAGATGGCAGCCGCCTCGCGGATGGCCTGCGCCAGCTTCTTCTCGCCGCCGAAGATGATGTCCTCGTCCTGCATGTCGGTGGTGAAGCAGTACGAGAGGTAGTTCTTGCCCGCCTCGCCCCGTGCGCGAAACTGGTTGCGCCGCGTAAGCCATGCGTAGAAGCTGCACCCCACCGGGCCGTGTACGATGTGTACCATGTCCCCGTAGGGACCGATGACGACGCCCTTGCAGCCCGCATAGCAGCAGCCGCGCTGGGTGATGATGCCGGGCACCGTGCGGGTGTTGGCCTCTATCTGCTGGGCGAGTCCGGGGTCGCCGTCCTTGCGGACGACCATGTGGGCGCGGCGTTTCTTGGCCACCTTGGGCGGGTAGAGTGACGTCACCTCGTCCACGAAGGATTCGAGGTCGACGCCGGGGTCGGTCTTGAGCGTGGTCATGGTGCTTCCTCCTAGCCTTTCATCTCGTCGATGGCGGTGGCCCCGGTCTCTCCGGTGCGGATGCGGGCCACGTCGATGACGGGCCTGACGAATATCTTGCCGTCGCCCGGCTGCCCGGTGCGGTTGGCCTTCATGAGCACGTCGACCACGGCACTGACGCGTTCGTCCGGCACGACGATGGTGAGCATGCGCTTCTGGATGAGCCTGCCCCCCTGTGCGAGGGCGGGCAGCACGTCTGCCGTATCTTCGCCGCTGCCCTCAAGGTGCTTCAGCAACTCGAACTCGACCGGCTTGCGCCCGCGGCCCATGCAGCGCGCCCCGGTGAAGGCGGGCAGCCCGGCCTCGACCATCGCCTTCTTGGTGGCGTTGATTCTGTTGGGGCGGATGATGGCGATGACTTCCTTCATGGCATTCCCCTAGCTTTCGCGTACGCCGGAACTGATGGTGTAGACCTCTTCAACCGGGGTGACGAAGATCTTGCCGTCACCGAACGAGCCTTTGGTGCCCGTGCGCGCGCTCTCCATGATGGCCTTGAGCACGTATTCGCGGTCGGCGTCGGGCACTACGGTGATGAGCATCTCCTTGGGCAGTTCGTCGTAGACGACCTCGCCGAACTTCAGGCCGCGCTGCTTGCCGCGTCCTGCCACCTCAAGCTTGGTGACGGCGGGGTAGCCCGCTTCGAACAGTGCCTGCATGACGGTGGAACTCTTCTCGGGTCGTACGATGGCCTTGATCATGATCATGTCCGTGTCCTCCTGTGCGGATGGGGGCAGATAGTGGGCGGATGGTGGGGGATGGTGGCCTGATGGTAGCGGGTGCGGCTTGCCTGTCCGCCTGCCCGCCTGCCCGGTTGTCCAGTCTGTCCGCCTGCCCGGTTGTCCCGTGTCCCGTCGTCCTGTTATCCCGTTGCCCGGTATGGCCTGTCGGGGCTGTCCCGTGACGCGGGTGACGCGGATGCCGTGGATGATACGGGCGACGCGGATGTCGCGGGTGACACCGGTGCCGCCACCTTGCATCGGGCCGCGCTACGACGCTTCGAGCAGCCCGTATTCCATGAGCAGGCTCTCAAGGTCTTCGACCTGAAGCGGCTTGGGGATGACGAACATCTCGTTGCCGTCGATGGCGCGGGCGAGGTTGCGGTAGTGGTCGGCCTGCTGGTGGTCGGGGGCGTACTCGATGACCGTCTGGCGGTTGATCTCGGCGCGCTGCACCATGTTGTCGCGCGGCACGAAGTAGATCATCTGGGTGCCCAGCCTGCGGGCAAGCTCCTCGATCATCTCGCGTTCGTTGTCGACGTTACGGCTGTTGCAGATAAGCCCGCCAAGGCGCACCACGCCCGACTGCGCGTACTTCATGATGCCCTTGCAGATGTTGTTGGCGGCGTACATGGCCATCATCTCGCCGGAGCAGACGATGTAGATCTCCTCGGCCTTGCCGTCGCGGATGGGCATGGCGAAGCCGCCGCACACCACGTCGCCCAGCACGTCGTAGAAGACGTAGTCGAGGTTCTGGTCCTCTTCGTAGGCACCCAGCGATTCGAGCATGTTGATGGAGGTGATGATGCCGCGACCCGCACAGCCCACGCCCGGTTCGGGGCCGCCCGATTCGACGCACATGGTGCCGCCGAAGCCGCCCTTGCGGATGTCGTCGAGTTCGACGTCCTCGCCCTCGTCGCGCAGGGTGTCGAGTACCGACTTCTGGGCGAGGCCGCCCAGCAGCAGGCGGGTGGAGTCGGCCTTGGGGTCGCACCCCACGACCATGACCTTGCGTCCGAGGGCGTCCACGAGACCTGCCACCGTGTTCTGCGTGGTGGTGGATTTGCCGATGCCGCCCTTGCCGTAGATGGCTACCTTTCTCATGGCGTCTTCCCCTGTCTTGTGACGCTGCGGGTGGGCCGTGCGGTGCGCGCCTGTCGCACATCGCCCGCGTCCCTGTCTCGACCTCTTCCCCTGAGGGGGCCGCCGGTGCCGGAGGTTCCCCGATGGAGACCTGAGGCTGTGCCGGAAGCGACTTCCTGATGGCGTGGCCCCGGTGTGGTTTCCGACGTCTCCGGTTTGGTTCCCGGCTGGCCCGGAGTGCCTCTGGGGTCTCCTCTGGAGTCACCTGTGGAGGCTTCCGGCACGCTTCGGTGAGGTCTGTCCGCGTAGCGTCCGTTCGCTTCGGTAAGGGCAAGGGATGTGCCATGAAAGGCGTGTTGCGTAACCTACTGTCATCGCATGAATAATCGTAGGTGCACACAACGACGCGCCGTGTCGTGCGACACGACGATTCTGTAGGACGCTACATTTTTGTAGTGTCGCGCGGTGCGTGCATGCGGCTGGGGCGGGGCGGGGTGGCGGCCCCTTTCGTGCCCCGTGTCTGGCCCGTATCGGGCCGGGAGTCTTGCGGGGGGAGTCTCCGCTGGCGGGGGGCAGACGGAGGCCGGAAGGTGCGCGTCTCGTGTCATTGCGGCAGGGACGGCTTCTCGCGTGTGTCCGGGATGGGGCGCGGGCCGGACAGCTGGCAAGCATCAGGCCGGACAGCTGGTAGGCATCAGGGCGGGTCTCGGGGGCCTACACTGGCCTGTCGCTGGCGGCCGCGGCATCTATGGGCGGCGATGGAAGAGGGCGGGGCGGGGTGGCTTGGCGTCGGCGTCACGTCGGCTTGGCATCGGGTCTGCAAGGGCACCTGCGGAGGTGCGTCATGCTCATCGACTCGACATTGCGCGAAGGGGCACAGGCTTACGGCGTCTATTTCGACGCTGCGGACAGGGAGTCCATCCTTCAGGGGGTGGCGGCATCGGGCGTGACCGAGGCGGAAGCGGGCTGGGCAGGGCAGGACGACCTTGCCGCGACCCTCCGGCTTGGGGCGCGTGTGGCCCCGTCACTGCGGCTTGCGGTCTGGTGCCGCTGCTGCACCGCCGACCTCGACAAGGCAGCGGAAGCGGGGGCGCGGCGGGTACACATCGGCGTGCCGTCGTCGGATGCGCACATGCGGCTGCGTCTGGGCATGGGCCGCGACGAGGTGTTGCAGCGGGTGACCACGGTGCTGGAA
Organism: Nitratidesulfovibrio vulgaris str. Hildenborough; assembly: GCF_000195755.1. Classification (NCBI taxonomy): domain Bacteria; kingdom Pseudomonadati; phylum Thermodesulfobacteriota; class Desulfovibrionia; order Desulfovibrionales; family Desulfovibrionaceae; genus Nitratidesulfovibrio; species Nitratidesulfovibrio vulgaris. The sequence goes on from NC_005863.1 coordinate 20,885, forward strand.
CACGCGGCGCACCTCGGCTTTCTGCATGTGACGCTGGGGCTGGAGGATGCCGGACGTGCCGCGCCCGACCTTCTCGAAGCACTGGCACGCACGGCGGCGCGCACCGGGGCGCACCGGCTGCGGTGCAGCGACACGGTGGGGCTTCTCACGCCCGACGGCATGGTGCGCCTCGTGCTGCTGGCGCGCCGGGCCTCTGCGCTGCCCGTGGCCGTGCATTGCCACAACGACCTCGGCCTTGCCACCGCCAACGCGCTGGCTGCGCTGGACGCCGGGGCCGATGGTGCCGACGTCTCGCTGCTGGGCCTTGGTGAACGTGCGGGCATCACCCGTGCGGAGGAGTTGGCAGCCGCCCTCGTGGTGCTGCGTGGCGAGTCGTACCGCCTCGACATGCTGCGCGGCGTGTGCCGCAGGCTTGCCGCCTCGCTGGAGATGCGCCTGCCCCCGCACTGGGCGGTTGCGGGCGAGAACCTCTTCGCCGTCGAAAGCGGGGTACACCTGCATGGCGTGCAGCGCGACCCGGCCCTCTTCGAACCCTTTCCGCCTGCGCTGGTGGGGGCCGAGAGACGGCTTGGCGTGGGGGGCAAGTGCGGTTCAGCCGGGGTCGCAGCCATGGCGCACAGCCACGGCCTGACCTTGCAGGGCGATGCCCTGCGCCGTCATGTGCGTGCCGTGCGTGACAAGGCGTGCTCCCTTGGCAGACCCCTCACCGATGCGGAATTCCTCTGCGCCGGGAGGTGACGGCCCGCGTGGGGCCTAGGGACGCGTCGGCTGTGCGAGGGCGTACCGGGGACAAACGAGGCTGACGGCCCGCGTGGGGCCTAGGCTTTGCGAGGGGTGGCGTGTCGAACGTGTAGACCGCAGGGTCTGCACCTGACGGCCCGTGCGCGGGGGGTGGCGTGTCGGGCAAGCGGGCTGGCGTCGTCAGGTATCAGGTGACGGTCAGGCTGACGTCAGGCGACGTCAGGCGATGGGCAGGTGATGGGCAGGCAGACGTCTTCAGGTTCATCCGCTTCATGGGGCGCGTCATCAGGATTATCGGGTGTCGTCAGGCGTCGGGCGGGCTTCATGGGGGTGACGGGGCGACGTCAGGTCCCTCGTTCGTAGTCAGGCGTCGGGCGCGAAATACGGCAGGGTCAGGCTTTCGCCATCCCATGCAGGAGGAAACGCGTTCATGCGTTCGCGCGCCCTTATCCCCAGCAGGGCAAGGTCGCCCGGTGTGCGAGGCTTGCGACGAACGCCTGAAAGCTTCTTGCCCGCCAGAAAGCGTTCTTTGCGAACCTCTCTGGCAGCGTCGGCAAATGTGGTGAAGTCATAGGTGCTCATGACGACCTCAGGGTACGGGGCTTGACCTGCTGGGTTTCTTCGGGTGATTAAAACTTGGCTGGTGATCGGGCCATGTGCCATTGTTCTTGGAGTGGTTTTGTTTCGTAGTGAAAGCCAAGGTCGTTATCGAAGGCGGGCGCAGACCCTACATTGAGGTGTAACCCTGCTCAGGCTTGGATAAGTCCCACCCCGCAAGGCATTGCGGCCGAGAACGGCTAGAATCTTGACCGGAGGGCACTCTCGATAGTGGCATGGTCAGAAGAAACTCGAGAGATCAAGGATAAATCCTCCTTGTTGGTTAAGTACTAGTATTGTTCGGCCAATAAAATACGTTGCAAGTATTCGGCAAGGCGATGGGGGTGGTTTCTGTTCGGTTTCCCTGCTGGCTATATCCCACTTGTTGCGTTGATTTTTCATAAAACGTGTATCTTGGGTTTGATTCAAGATGGCCTTGCCTGAAGTATTTGCAATACCTAAATTTCTATGCCGCCATTGCTGGCATGGTTAGCCTTGGAGGTAGTCTCATTTTTCAGCTCAATTTGTTTGAAGGATCACGAAACGTGGAGATTTCTGCTGCAGTGGATGCCCTGGCTTCACAAGGAGATGTAGAAACTCGCGGAGCGATTTTTACTCGGGAAGAAGTCGTTGACTTTATTCTTGATCTTGTTGGCTATAATGATGATCAAAATCTTTTTATGAAGCGTATTCTCGAACCTTCATTCGGAGGGGGCGACTTTATTTTTCGTATCATGGAAAGGCTTTTTCGTTCTTGGCGTAGTACTAAACCGTCTGAAAATGTAGTAGACGTTCTTGGAGATGCAATTAGAGGCTTTGAGATTCATCGAGACACATTTTTAGCAACTCATAGAGCTGTTATGTCTCGAATTGAGAATGAAGGCTTTTCTTCATCTACTGCAAAGTGTTTAGCTGATCGTTGGCTCTCGAATGACGACTTTCTTCTTGCGCCACACTGTGGAAAATTTGAATTTGTTGTTGGTAATCCTCCATATGTGAGACAAGAGCTAATTCCGAATTTACTACTCAAAGAGTATCGTACTCGTTATCATACTATGTATGATAGGGCTGATATTTATATCCCATTTATCGAGCACTCTTTGTCGTTGCTTACACGGAAGGGAAGCCTTGGTTTTATTTGTTCAGATCGGTGGATGAAGAACAGGTATGGTACTCTCCTGAGAAAATTGATAGCTGACAGGTTTAATTTGAAGTTTTATGTTGATATGGTTGGTACTCAAGCGTTTCAGAGCAGTGTTGTTGCATATCCCGCAATAACTGTGATTAGTCGAGAAAAGCAGGTCGCGACTCGTGTAGCGCAACGTCCCTGTATTAGCAGGGCAGAGCTACGTAGTTTGGCTTCAGAGCTGACGGCAAAGCGTTTGCTAAAAGAATCGGTCTATCACGTACGTGAGCTTTCACACATCACAAAAGGGGGAGAACCATGGCTGTTTGAGTCTGCCGATAAAACGGCTTTAGTCCGTCGTCTTGAGCGGAGTTATCCGACACTTGAGGAAGCAGGCTGTAAGGTTGGGATTGGCGTTGCCACTGGGGCCGACAAGTCCTTTATCGGTAGATTCGACGATCTTGATGTAGAACCCGACAGAAAGCTTCCTCTTGTCATGACCCAGGACATTGCATCCGGTGAGGTTAAATGGCGTGGTCTTGGGCTTGTTAATCCATTCAACGACTCGGGTACTCTTGTTAACCTTCAAAAGTACCCGCGTTTGTCCCGCTATCTGCAAGAGCGGAAAGAGGTACTTGTTCGTCGGCACTGCGCTCAAAAAAACCCAACTAAATGGTATAAGACTATTGATAAGATTGTTCCGTCTTTGGCAAGCCAGGAAAAGTTACTCATTCCAGATATCAAAGGTAATGCTCATGTCGTTTACGAACAAGGTAGCTTGTACCCTCATCACAATTTATACTATGTAATTTCTTGTACATGGGACATCAGAGCTTTGCAGGCTGTGTTGTTGTCAGGAGTCGCCAAGCTTTTTGTTGAAGTATACTCAACAAAAATGCGAGGAGGGTTTTTGCGTTTCCAGGCACAGTATTTGAGGCGAATACGTATTCCATTTTGGGAAGACGTTTCGCTTGGGCTACGTGAAGAACTTATAGTAGCTGCCAAGAGTAGAAATCTTGAGGCATGTAACGCAGCAGCCTATCGGCTTTATGCGTTGACAGGTGAGGAAAGGGCAGCAATCGAGGGGTTAGGCTAATGTCATTGGACTTGGTGAATTATGAACGTAAAGTGTGTGAAGCTGTGCAGGCTTTTTGGAATAATCGTGCCTCAGCTCGCGAAAAGCAACTTGAATCTGGGAAGACAGATCAGGGAGAGCGCGCAGGTGTAACTGCAGGCAAGAATATGGATGGCTTTGTCGAGTTGGTACTTGATATTGTACGTGCAAATGGTCTTGCACATGCAGATATTCATCAGAATAAAGGGCTTCTCACGCTTCCTGGTTTTTTCCGGCCGACAAAACTATGGGATCTGTTGGTTATCTCTGAAGGGCAGTTGATAGCTGCTGTTGAGTTTAAAAGTCAAGTTGGACCGTCATTCGGTAATAATTTCAACAACCGAGCAGAAGAAGCCATAGGTACGGCACATGATTTTTGGACGGCGTATAGGGATGGTGCTTTCGGTGAACAGCCCAGACCATTTATCGGGTGGCTTATGTTGGTTGAAGATGCACCAGCGTCCCGTGCAGCTGTTCAGGAGTGTTCTCCCCACTTCCCTGTTTTTCTAGAGTTTAAGGGTGCATCATACATAAAAAGATATGACATCCTTTGCCAAAAGCTTATGCATGAGAGGCTCTATACAACTGCCTCAGTTATAGCATCACCCAAGAATAATTGTCGCTTAGGTCAATATTCCTCTTTGTCTCCTATGACAAATATAAAAACGTTTGTAACGTCTCTTGCTGGCCATATTGCCGCCGAAGCCGCTCGGCTTTCTTAATACATATGTTCCACCTGTAGTTATTAAAGAAAGCAACATGAAAAATTGGTGTGCTGGTTTCAAATCTGTGAAGTGATTGATTGTCATAACTCCCGTAACGACTGATACTTCGGCCTGAACGGTGACCTCTTTGCCCAGCCGGGGCTGGCGCATCCTACCAGAGTGTCCACGCCCCGGTGGCGACGACCCACAGGCCGAGCAATCCGTTGGTGACGGCGTGGGCGACCACGCAGCACATCACGCTGCCCGTGCGCAGGGCCACGAGGTTGTACGCCGCGCCCGCCGCCATGCCCGCCACGATGAGGTTGTGTTCGAGTCCGAACAGTATCGTCACGGCGATGAACGATGTCGCATGGAACCGCGTCAGCGGCACGGTGCGGAAGTCGCCGCCCTGAAGGTGGCGCAGCAGGAACGACCGCCAGAAGAGTTCTTCGGCGAGGGGCACCAGCAGCGTCGCCCCGATGAAGCGGATGGTGAGCAGGGCGGGTCTGCCCGCGTCGCCCCATGCCTCGTGCGCGAAGGGGGCGGGTTCGCCCATGCGTGCCCACGGCACGTCCAGCGCCAGCCATGCCGCGAAGACGGCCACCCCCACCACGATGGCGAAGGGCAGTCCGCGCAGGTCGGCCTTCGCGAACCGGAGTTCGGTGCAGCGGGGCAGGCACACCGCCAGCACAAGGCCCACACACAGGGCCTTGACCGGGTACAGCCCGCCTGCGAAGTCGCCGTAGGTGGCAAGCGTGGTGGAGGAGATGCCGAGCATGGAGGCCGCTTCGACCACGAGGACGAAGGCCATGTACGCCGCGAAGGGCGCCACCCGCCACGCGATGGCGGCTACGGGGGCGGAGGTGGCCTTGCCTGCACCCGTGGTGGTGTCAGCCCCTGCGGTATTCGCGAGCCCGGCCGGTTCGCCGGGACCGGAGGGCCTGTCGGGGTCAGGGGCAGGGTCGTGCGCAGGGTCGGGTGGGGCTTCTTCGGTCACGCCCGTGCCGACGGGGTGACGCGCGCTGCCGGGGGCGGCGTCTCCGGACACCGGGGCGTCTGCATGGGGTGCGCTTCCGGGGCGGGCAGCAGAGGCCATGCTCTCCGCGTTGCCCGGTGTGTTTCGTGGCGTGTTCGCGGGCGCGTCCGGTGACGTGTCCGGTGACGAGCCCGGTGGCGTGCCGGGTGCGGTGCCCGGTGCGGTATAGGGCGATGTTACACGGTTCGTGTCCGGATGCGCATCCGGTGATGCCGTTTCGGGTGACGTGCCCCATGGCGTGGCGTGTCCCGTATCCGGTGATGCCGTGCCCGGTGCCGTGTCCGCTAGAGAGTCTGGTGACGTGTCTGGTGACGTTTCGGGGTGAGCGTCAGATCGAGCGTCCGGATGAACTTCAGGGTGCGCAGTCGGGGGGGTCTTCATGGGGGGCACCTGCCGGGGCGAGGGTGGGTGAGGGTAGTCGTGCCGGTGTCACTTGGCGGGGGGCACAGCCGAGGCGTCGATGAAGGCGTCCACCCGCAGGCCGCTGACCAGCGGGCCGGGTGCGTCGAGGGCGATGAGCACTTCGAGCACGCTCCTGTCCACGGGTTCGGAGGGGTTGCCCGTGCGCAACCGCTTGGGCGTGAGGCTCAGCACCACGCGCCCCACCTTGCCGTTGAACTTCTCGCTGCCGTAGGCGTCGGCGCGCACGAAGGCGACCTGTCCCACGCGGATGCGCCCGATGTCGCGTTCGTCCACCTCGGCCCGCACGTTGAGTGCCGAGATGTCGCCCACGCTGATGACGGGCGAGGGGGCGAACAGCGAGAACACCTCGCCCGGTTCGCCATGCACGCGCAGCACCGTGCCGGAGACGGGGGCGCGCAACTCCATCCTCTCCAGCGCGGCGCGTGCCACGCCCACCGCCGAATCGGCGGCGGCAAGCTGGTAGCCCGCCTTGGCCACGTCCTCGCGCCGGTACATGTCCTCCACCAGCTTCAGTTGCTGCGTGGCGGCCACGTATTCCTGCCGCGCCACGTCCATGTCGCGCTGTGCCCGTTCGAGGTCTTCGCGCGAGATGGCGTCCTGCTGCCACAGGCGCTGCCTGCGGGTGGCCTCGTCGCGGTACTGTTCGTAGACCTTGAAGGCCCGGCGTTCCTGCGCCAGCGCCTCGCCCTTCTCTTCGGGGCGCGACCCGTTGGTGAGCTTCTCGAACTCCATGCGGGCGGCCTGCGCGTTGGCCTGTGCCTCTTCAAGCTGGGCCTTCTCCATGCCGTTGCGCAGCCGTGCGAGGGGCTGCCCCTTCTCGACCTTGTCGCCCTCGGCCACGAACACCGTGTCGATGACGCCGCTGGTCTCGAAGCCCAGCACGAGTTCCTTGGTGACGGGTTCGACGATGCCGGAGGCCACGACCCAGCCCTTTGTCCTCTCCTCCATGGTCGCCGCGGCAGAGGTGCGCGGCATGAGGTCGGGCAGGGGGGCCTGTGCCGAACGTGAAAGCACGAACACCGACGCCACGCCCATGATGGCTGCCAAGGCGATGAAACGTGGCTGCATGATGTACCTCACTCCGTTTCCTTGATTCTTCCGTCTTCGATGTGCACCACACGGTCTGCGAAGGGCATGATGCGGTCGTCGTGGGTGACCACCACCACCGCCCGCCCGCCCGCGTGCGCGAGGTCGCGCAACAGCGACATGATCATCAGCCCGTTGGTGGAGTCGAGGGCCGCCGTGGGTTCGTCGGCAAGCATCACCATGGGCGACCCCGCAAGGGCGCGCGCCACCGCCAGCCGCTGCTTCTGCCCGCCGCTGAGTCGCGCCGGCATCTCGCCCACCTTGCCGCCAAGCCCCACCTCGCCGAGGGTGGCGTCGGCGATGCGCCTTGCCTCGTCACGCGGCACGCCGCGCAGGTCGAGGGCCACCTGTATGTTCTGTGAACAGGTCAGCGTGGGAAAGAGGTTGTAGTCCTGGAAGATGAAGCCGAAGTGCTTCAGCCGCAGGGCCGAACGCGCCTCGGCCGAAAGACCGGTCATGGGGGTGCCGTCCACGGTCAGCGTGCCCTCGGTGGGGGAGAGGATGCCGCCCATGATGGACAGCAGGGTGGTCTTGCCGCTGCCGGAGGGGCCGCGCAGCATGAGCACCTCGCCGTCGCGCACCGAGAGATGCACGTCGCGCAGGGCGTACTGTGCGTTCTCTCCGGCGCCGAAGACCATACTCACGCCGTGCACTTCAAGGAGGGTTCTGGCTTCCATGGGCATCTCCTGTCGTCTCCCCTAGCGTCCCCAGCCTGTTGTCCCCTGCGGTTTCCCCTGTCGTCCGTCAGCGTCCCCTGCCATTCCCTGGCGTCCCCCTACCGTCCCTTGAAGACGATGGCGGGGTCGATGACCAGCACCTTGCGGATGGAGATCACCGACGCCGCGATGCACATGACCAGCGTCAGCACGAACATGCCCGCCGCCAGCGGTGCCGAGACCAGAATGGCCGTCTCGCCGTACCGTCGCAGGTAGGCGATGCCGAAACAGATGACCATGCCGAGACCGTAGCCGAGTACCGCGCTGATGACCGCCTGACCCATGATGATGCGCAGGACGTAGCCGTCGGGCGCGCCCATGGCCTTGAGCGTGGCGAATTCGGGCAGGTGGTCCATGGTGGTGGCATAGAGGGTCTGGGCCACGATGACCATGCCCACCACGAGGCCAAGCACTGCCGCCAGCACCAGCGCACCGCCCGCCCCGGTGCTGAGCATCCAGTATTCGCGGGTCTTCTGGCTGAACTCGCCGGTGGTGAACACGTCCACATGCGCCACCCGTGCGGCGATGCGGGCGCGCAAGTCCTCCATGTCCACGCCGGGGGCGGCCTTCACCAGCACATAGGTGACCTGCCCCGGCGCGAAGCGCGAATAGAGATGCCCGTTGCGGTAGTCGGTGAACACGTAGGGCGAGGTGGTGAACGAGCGTATGCCCATGGTGAACCCCATCACCCGCGCCCCGTGTGCGACGATCTCCACCTGTTCGCCGAGGGCGCGCACGCCCAGCTTGTCCATGTAGAGGGCGTCCATGATCACGGCGTCGTCGGCGTCGAGGCGCGACACGTCGCCCTCGACCATGTTCCACGGGCCGCCCATGCCCTTGCGACTCTCGAAGGCGACGATCTCGATGGATTCCTGCCCGCCGTCGGGCTTCTTCCAGAAGGCGAAGTCCACCACCATGCCTGCGGCGTCGGCGACGCCCTCCACGCCGAGCACCTGCTGCACGCGGCTTTCGGGCATGGGCATGGCGATGTCGAAGGTCTTCACGCCCTTCGAGGTCACCCACAGGTCGGCCCTGCTGTTGTCGACCACGCCCGAGATGGTGGTGATGAAGCCGAGGAACAGCCCGCACTGGATGGTCACCAGCACCACCGCGAAGACGATGCCCGTGAGCGTCACGGCAAGGCGCACCCTGTCGTGGAAGAGGTTGCGGAAGGCTATCTCAAGGATCATGGCGTCACCGTCTCCGTGCCTGCGGGGGTATGCGGCCCGTCTGCGCCACACGCGGTGGCCCTGCGACGGGGTTATTCCATGATAGCATGTTTCCGCAGCAGTTCGTACAGCCTCGTCCGCGAAAGGTTCGACAGCGAACACGCCTGCCTGATGTCGCCCCCCACGGCCTCGTACAGGGTCGCGAGGTACGCATGTTCGAACGCCTCCAGCGCCTCGCGCCGCGCCTCGCGGAACGAGGGCAGGGCATCGGGGTGCGCCCCCCCGACGTGCGTGGCGTAGGCAGCGGCTTCGTCCGCCGTGTCGTGCTGTCTGCCGTGCGACGGGCCCTGCGACGGGCCATGGGAGGCATGGGACGGTGCTGCGCCGTTCGCGACGCCGTGCGCCATCTTGCCCGCCCGGTCATGCATTCCGTGATGGCCGACGTCGGTCGAACGGCGCGCGGGCGTGCGCCCCTGCCACGGGCGGCTGCTCTGCGGGAGCATTCCGGCGTGGATGGTGGCGGGCAGGTGTTCGGCGAAGAGCATGTCGCCATCGCCAGCCACGGCGAGGGTGCAGTCGATGACGTTGACCAGTTCACGCACGTTACCGGGCCACGGATGGGCGAGAAGCCTCGCCCTGAACTCCGCCGACATCTGCCAGACCTTGCCGCCGTTGGATTCGGCCCGCGACTGGAGCAGGTGTTCGGCTATCTCGATGATGTCCAGACCGCGTTCGCGCAACGGCGGCAGCAGCACGCGCATGGTGCTGATGCGGTACAGCAGGTCGTCGCGGAACGTGCCCTCGCGCACCATCTCCTGAAGGTCCTTGTTGGTGGCCGCCACCAGCCTGAAGTCGCTCGACTCTTCACTGCCGCCACCCACCGGGCGATAGCGCCTCTCCTGCAACACGCGCAGGAACTTCTTCTGGAGCGACATGGGCAGTTCGCTGACCTCATCGAGGAAGAGCGTGCCGCCGTCAGCCTGCCTGATGAGGCCCACCCGCGATTTGGCCGCCCCGGTGAACGCCCCCTGCGAGTAGCCGAAGAGCAGGCTCTCCACGAGGTGTTCGGGCAGCGAGGCGCAGTCCACGGTGATGAGCGGGCCGCCCCGGCGCTGGCTCATGCGGTGGATGGCGCGGGCGAAGAGTTCCTTGCCCGTGCCCGTCTCGCCTTGCAGCAGCACGTTCACGTCGGCATTGGACGAGCGGGCGATGGTCTCGAACTGGGCACGCAACGCGGCGGACTGCCGAAGATGCCGAAGTCGCGCAAGTCCGGCCCTTCGGCCCCGTTGCCGCCGAAGGAGGGCAGCCGCTCGAGCAGCGTCGTGATGGCGCGCGGGGCCTTGCCCTTGGGCATGTAGTTGAGTGCGCCGCTCAGCAGGGCCGCCTTGCCACGCTCGGGGTTGTACCGTTCGGCCACGACGACCACCTGCGGGGCCGCCTGTGTGGAGCGCAGCCTCGGGATGCCTTCGAGCGCGTTGTCCATGCCCTCTTCAAGGACGACAAGCTGGCACGACGACGCGCGGCAATGCCTGATGCCGTCCTCAAGCGATGAGACGACCTTGAGGCTATGCCCGCCATCGGCGAACAGGCGCGAAAGATGCATGTACAGATCAGGCTGGTGCCCGATGAGCAGTACGTTGGCCATGAAGCGTTCCTTTGCGTCACTCTCCATGTCAGGCGATGAAGGTGTGCGTTGGCGCGGAACAGATTTGTGGGATAGTATAGTCATGGACTATGCAGCATATCCTATTAGAATGTTGATGCAGATAGTTTTATTGTTTTAATGCTATGGAATCATTGCGCAATAGGTTAGTTTATTTTTAGTGGGCAGCCTGAAGATACATTATTTATATTCAAGTGGATTATATGAACGTATGCATGTCGTCGATCTGCGTTCTCATGATGCGAATGTTGTATTGAAAATGCAGTCTATATAAGGTGAATACGTGTGAGCACAGCTTGTAGGGTGACACTGCAAATGGGGGTTGTTATGCTTCAAGGAATAATGTCAGGACGTATATCTTCTCGCAGTTCTAAGGCGCAGGACCGGAGGGACGCGCACCGTATCGAACTGATGAGCCCCTTCATTGTCTCTGCGACGTTCGACTCTGCGCATAGCCATCTGTGTCTTGCCCGCAACGTAGGCGTCGGTGGCCTGTTGCTGGAGTTCCAGACCGAAAGCGAGTTGTCCGGTGTCTCCGATGGATTCCGTTGCGTGCTCACGGATATGATGCCGGAAGGCTATCATACTATGCAGGATGTCCATTGTTCCGTGGAATGGCTGTACCGCAAGTTCGTCGGTGTCGCATTCAGCAGACCTTTCTTCATGAACCATGATGCTCTTCTTGAATGGATGAAAAGGGTACGCATGTCCTACAGGCTTGTGGAGAATGCAGACTAGGGCATCGCTCGGCGGTGCATACCCTGTATTGAACGCCATGAGTCATAGACAAACGAGGCGGAACATGAAGGCGTCTTCGCACGGCCTTCATGTTCCGTCTTGTTGTTGTGACGCAGAGCGTCAATAGTCTTGCGGATAGTATCCCTGCTGCTTGTAGTCGCCTTGCTGGTAGTAGTTCTTCATGTCCTCGTAGCTATGCAGTAAAGGGCCGGAGAACGATACGCCAACCTCCTTGCCGTAGCTCCACACTACTGAATAGTAGTGGTCGTGCAGAAAAGCAGGCTTGTAGTATTCTTCCTTGACCTTGCCGTAGCTGCCGTAGCGCATGTCAGGGTCGTAGTCGCCTTGCAGTTGCAGACGCGCCCCACCCTGACTGATGTCCAGAAGCCTTGCGTAGTACTCTTCGCCGTTTATCTGGACGCTGCAATCATAGGCATAACCCTTCAGGTCAAGCCTCTGGTAGTTTCTGCGTTCTTGCATGGCTGTACCTCCAGCGTTGGTTGCGGTGCGCATCTGCCCACGGTCGCAGGCTTGCCGCGTCAAGGGCGTGCCTCGTTGCACGCAAGGGGAGGATGCAACTACCGTGCACGGCGCGCTTGCCGTGCCGGATGCGGTGCATTCCATAGAAAGTGTTTCATTTCGCATGGTTGTGAAGGCTGTGGGGGCGTGCTCGCTGAAGGATGCATAACTATCTGTTTTGCTATCAGAAAGTCGATGCGAGGCGTTGTATCGGCGAATGGCAAGGCCTGTGACCTGCCGGAAGTGTTGCCTTATCCGACAACCTGTTGCGTTTTCCGACATCGCCAGACGCCATCAGGCTATGCTGCGCCATGCCACGCCTGACCGGCGCCTGTCCGACGCCTGTCCCGTCATGGGCCCTTGCCGGACTCGTAAGGGGCCCATGGCAGACCCGACTCCGTGCCCGCTTCATGCCGATGGCGCGCGGCGTTTCGCCCCGCCGCACGTCGTGCATCTGCATGATGCCACCCGCGTTTACCGCCACCCTCAACGGTCTTGCCGACGCCACGCCACGTCTCGTGTGGGCTACCTGCGTCCCTATGCACGTGTCGCGGGCATTCGTCCCTCGCACGTCTGCGGGCGATGGCTATCGCACGGACATGGTGAGGCCGTGCGGCGGGTCGCGTCGGGGTGCGCGCCTGCCGCGCACGGTTGCACCCCGTACTTGTAAAGGACGCAATCGTGGATGTTTCAGGGCTTTTTCCCTGAACTGCCGTAGTTATTGAAGCTTTTATAATATGGAGTGCTACTTGCAAAAAATGCGTGAATAAACGCATACCAGTTCCGTCACTTCAGGAGGTTCTTATGCGAGTGGCACGTTTGGCAGCGGCTTTGGCTCTGGTTCTGGCATTGGCATCCATCGGCAACGCGGCGACGATGGAGATCTTCGTGCGTCCGGAAGGGGACGCCGTGGGGGGGCAGGAACGCTATGGATACGGTTCCCCCTGGTATCAACTCGACCGTGATGCCACGGCGAACCCCAACGCGGTCTATCACTGGTATTCTGATGGGAGCGGCGCGGCGCGGTGGACGTTCCTCCAGTTCGACCTCTCGGACCTTGCCGGCCTGGCTGACGCGGTGACCGGTGCGACGTTCAACTTCAATCTGCTGCCCGACGGCTGGGGAGAAGGCACACGCGGCAACCTCAATCACCTTTCCAATGCAGCCACGGCGAACGGACAGGCGACCCAGGGGCTTGGCGGCGACCAGCCTGTGGGCAGCGTGACGTCGGCCACGATCCTTGGCTGGAACCATTTCGACGTGACAGAGTACATCAAGGCCGACCTCGCGGCGGGGTTCTCATGGTCGGTGTTCTCGTTCAATCAGGTGGGCTATGCGGGGATGTTCTTCAGCAGCGGCGAGACCGAAGAGCGCTCGTACCTGCAGGTCACCTACAACGGCGGCACCGTCGACCCCAACCTGCCCACGCCCGAACCTTCTTCGGTGGTGCTGATGCTGCTTGGCGCGGCGGGTCTTCTCGCCATGCGTCGCAAGGGCGTCATGTAGCACGAGGCGTTGCCTCCATCGCATCCTACATCGTCTGACGGGGAAACAGGGGCGGTACACGCAGGTGTGCCGCCCCTTCCTGTCGCTGCCGTGCGGCAGTGAGCGGCTTTGGCGGAGGGTTCGCCCGCTTCGGCAGGGCAGTGTGCACCGTCGGGCCGAACTTGCACACGCAGGCTCGTCGCCCCTTCCTGTGGCTGCATGCAGCCAGTGGGCGGTGTGCGCGGAGGTTCGCCCGCTTCGGCAGGGGGCAGTGTGCATCGTCGGGCCACGTCCGGCACACTTCGTGTTCCGCCTTCTCCTCCGCTTCCGTGCAGGCAGCCAGCGAAGACCGTGGGCCGGTGCGATGCGGGGGCGCGCTGCACTCGCGCCCACTGTGGACGGCCCTCTGGATGTCTCCCCCGTCTGTCGGGAGCGAGAGGTGGCGCGTCGTGCCGGGCCCTCTCGCCACAAGCTGCGCATGTCGGGCGGCAGATGCGTCGCGTGCCCCGTGTGGTGTGTCGGCCCGGGTTCGGCCCCTGTGCGGCCCCTGTTCGACCTGAAGGCGGCCATGCGGGCGGCATCCCGGTTGTGGGCGCAGGCGTCGTTCCACCCCATAGCCACTCCCTCGGTGTGCCTCCGTGCCCCGCACACGAAGAGGCCGACCTCCACGTGGTGAAGGCCGGCCTGTTGTATCGTCAGGAACGAAGAGACAGGACTAGGCGGTGCGCCGTGCGCGCCGCATCATCATGCCCAGTCCGCCAAGACCCATCAGCATCAGCACTGCCGACGCCGGTTCGGGGGTGGGCAGGGCGGTGATGGAGAGCAGGGTCTGGTGGGTCGTGGTGACGCCCTCGCTGGTCAGCCAGCCCACGGCATCGGCCGGGAGGCCAAGCAGGGTGCGGTAGGCCAGCGGAATGGGCGAGAACGACTTGGTGAAGTCCATCACGTAGTCGATGCCGTAGAAGTGGAAGGTCTCCTGCGTGACTTCGGGGTTCATGAGCACGAACACGTCCTGCTGTGTGCTGCCGGTGTTCGGGGTCTCGAAGAACTTGAAGTCCAGCGTGGTGGAGAACACGGGCAGCGACGTCGCCCCCGGAAGCTGCGGGATGAGCTGCAGGATGGCGCGTGCCGTGCCACTTTGCAGGGTGATGCTGTCGCCGGCAATGGCCTTGTTGCTGTGAGACAGCACAAGTCCGTTCACGGCTGCGCCACCCGTGATCAGGGTACCGCCCACAGTGGGGGCGATGGAGATGGAACTGGTGGTGGCGCCGTTGTGGAAGACGTAGCCACTGCGGTTCGAGTATGTGTAGTCGCCCCACCGGAGGGTCGAGAAGCCGGGGGTGGTGACGGGGGCGGGCAGCATGACCCCGCCGTCGAAGAGGTAGGTGAGGCTCTTGCTGCCGATACCGGTGATGCCGTTGTTGGGGTCACCGGGGACGTTGGTGTCGTTGCGCGAGTTGGTCCACTCAACGAAGGCCCCGTCCACAGTGTATGTCCATGAGGGGACGACCGCCGCCGATGCCGCCGTCTGCAAGAGCAGCGGGAAGAGCAGCGTGAGTGCGATGAGTGCGAGGCGTTTCATGACGAGTCTCCTGTGTCTTGTAGCTGCTTGCAGGAGCCTTGGTGAAGGCTCCTGCAAGTGTGTGGTCGTATTCGGGGCGGTGTAAGGTTCTCCGACAGGGGTCGCTGCCGGGGGGGGCGGTGCGTTATGCCTGTGACCGGCGGCGCAGTCCGAAGAGGCCGAGCAGTCCGAGGCCCATCAGGATGATGGAGGTCGGTTCGGGGGTGGGCAGGGCGCGGATGCTGATCAGCGTATCGAAGGCGTTGTAGGCGTTCTCGGAGGTGATCCAGCCGACGGAACCGACGGGCAGGTTCAGCAGGGCGCGGTAGGTTTCGGGGATGAGGCCGAACGAGCCGCCGAAGCTGAACACGTAGTCGACGCCGTAGAAGTGGAAGGTCTCTTCGGTCACTTCGGGGTTCAGCAGTACGAACACGTCGCTCTCGGTGTTCACGTTGCCGTTGGGGGTCTCGAAGAACAGGAAGTCGAGCTTGGTCGAGAAGACGGGCAGCGGCGGGTTGCCGGAGGGGGCGAGCGTCAGCACCGAGCGCACGACGCCGGACTTAAGCTGGATGGAGCCGCTGAGGATGGGCTGGTTGTAGTGGTACAGTTCCATGCCAAGCGACGTGGGGCCGTCGGTGATCATGGTGCCACTGCGGGCGTTGATGCCGATGGAGCTGAGGTTGGCGCCGGGAATCTGGCTGTATACGGGGCCGGGGCCGCTCCATACGTAGTCGCCCCACGCGATATGGCGATAACCCTTGGCCGACGTGCCGGGAGGAACCGGAACACCGCCGTCGAGGTTGTAGAACAGTTCTTCAGGCTCGAAGCCGGTGATGCCCTGGGCAGGCGTGTCTAACGTGCCGCTTGTGCCCACGGTGGTCTTCCAGCTGACGAAGATGCCGTCAACGGTGTAGTCCCATGCGGGGATGGGGGCTGCCAGTGCGTTGACCACCATCAGGGCGGTCAGGACCACGGTACCGAGAAGGGAAGAGAGCAGACGCTTCATGGTTTTTCTCCTCATTTCATGAGGTTAAAAATTGCGTGAGCAAAGTTGCATGGTATTAAGCAATGACTGTTCCAACAGTGCTTTTAATATATATTCAAGTGTGTTGGATGATGTTTTGAGCCTTGATACCCCTCTCGGCACAGGCTGGCGTTGTCAACCTATCCGACAGATTCGGGGGGCGGCGCGGGTGACCGGGGCGAAAGCGGCGCGGGCCTTCCATTCGCGCTGATGAAGGGGGGGTGTTGCCTTTTCCGACAGGGTGCCGGAGAGCGTGCACGGGGACGCAGGAGGGGCCGCGGGTCTGGACACCACGTGAGAGGTGGGCGTCAGGTGAGAGGCAGGCTGAAGAAGGCGGGCGAAAGTGAAGGGGGGGGCGATGTGCCCCCCCGTGTCATTGCATGCGGCGTCTCCCGCGGCCATTCCCGTGGCGCCTCGCCTCGTGGCGTCCTGCGCCTTCCTGCGCCCTCCTGTGCAGTCCGGCGTTGTTTGGCACTGTCGGGGGCGTCCGGGGCCGACCTCGTTCCCGGTTGTCCGGGGCCTCTCCGCCTGACCGGGGCTTCTCGGCTGCCCCGTACTGCCCCGGTGTCCGCCTTGGTCGGGCTGTGGGGCCGTCCTGCGACGTCTTCGGCACATCCGCCTCATGCACCGCCTTCGAGGCCATCCGCCGTCACGCGCCTTCTCGCCCTCACTCGGCAGGCAGCAGGAAGTCCGACAGCGGACGACGGAACGTGCCATGCCGGATGGGTGCGGCGACACCGGCACGGAACATCATGACGGGCAGTCGTCCCTTGGGGTGGGGCAGCACCTGTTCGAGAAGCGTCCACGCCTCTTCCAGCAGGCGCTGATGTGCGGTGTCCAGCGTCTGCGGGTCGCCCATGGCGAGGCGCAGGTGCAGCAGGGGCAGGGCCGCCAGCGGTTGCATGGCATAGCCCATGTGTTCGAGGGCGCACCACGCCCGTTGCCACGCCATGCCCGCGCGGGCGATGTCCGTCTCCGTCTCGCCGTTGGCCAGCAGCAGCCCGATGCCGCCGCTTCGCAGCACGCCCATCGCCCCGTGCAGGGGCATGAGGCGCCCGAGGCCGAGGGCGTTGGCGATGCTCATGTTGCGCCACGGCCTCACGGCACGCAGGTACAGTTCACCGGCGAGTCCCGCTTCGAGGTTCGCCAGCGGCAGTCCGTCGCCGTATGGCCCGTTCCCGGCGTGGCTGTGATGCCCTGCCTGCCCGGTGTGCCCCTGTTGCCCGACCTCTCCCTGTTGCTCGGCCTGCCCGTCGAAGCGGATGAAGCGCATGAGGTGTTCATGCATGTCGCGCCGTTCGACGCGCACCCTGTCGGCGAGGTAGACGGCCCGCGCAAGGGTCTTGCGCTGCGCCGCGTCCGTCGCCCACAGGAGGGTGGCGTCCTGTTCCTCGCTGACGAGGTGCTCGATGCGCTCGCACACCTCCACGGGCAGGGGGCGCGCGGCGTACATGCGGCGGTTGGTGTGCCTGCGCCACAGGGCGGCGGTCATGATCTCGTGCGAGGGCACGCCCAGCGGCGTGCAGTGCAGCGAGGCCACACGGTCGGGCTTCGTGGCGTCGGGAAAGAGCGAGAGCGTGGCATCGAGTCCCGCGCTGCCCGAGGCGTAGACGGCGTTCTGCACCGCGGCCCCGCAGGCCAGCAGCGAGGCCACATGGCGGTAGTCGAAGAACGAGCCGTCGGCCTGCCTGTCGAGATGGATGTGCAGCCCCGTGGCATGGGGGACGAAGCGCCACGGCTGCACGTTGTCGCCGGAGGGTGCCTGCATGGCGGCGCGGGCCACGTAGTGCAGGGTCTCGAGCGGGATGTCCTGCCGCAGTGCCACCACGTCGGGTTCTGGCGGGGGCGGCGTGCCGGTGCGCGGCGCACCCATGAAGAACCGGCGGGCGATGGCGAGCTTCAGCCGTTGCAGCGGCGAGCGCAGTCCCTTGCGGAGCCTGCCCCGCACATGACGGCCCGTGAGCGGGTCGAACTGCCTGAAGTACGGCACGGGGCGTATGCCCCGGCGGTGCAGCAGGATGCGCACGGCTTCGGTGGCGGCCATGCCCGCACAGAGATGGCAGGCGATGTCCAGCGACGGCCCCCGCCTGTCGTGCAGGCTGACGAAGCGCCTGTCCATGTAGCCGAGGTGCGCCGGGCGCGGGGCCAGCCCCATGCCGAAGCGCAGGTAGCCCTCCATGGGGGGCGTGTCGTCGTCGATGCCGAAGTAGCTGTCGAAGTTCATGCCCCCCGGCATGAAGACGAGCAGGGCGCACGAATAGCCGAGCGGCCCGGCGGTTATGACCGGAATGCCCAGTTCGAGCGCGCGGTTGAAGAGCCTGCGGCGGATGTCGAGGGCGAAGAAGTCGATGCCGTCCACCAGCAGGTCGACATCCTTGAGGAAGGCGTCGATGGTCTCGGCGGCGACGCCCTCGGGGAAGGAGCGGATGTCGAGGAACGGGTTCACGCTGAGGGCGCGTTCGGTCATGACGTCGAGCTTGCCGCGCCCGAAGCTGGCGATGCTGGCCCCGTACTGCCGGTTGAGGTTCACCGGCGAATAGGCGTCGAAGTCGGCGAGGTTGAAGTTGCCGATGCCCGTGCGCGCCAGCGTCATCAGATGGATGCCTCCCACGCCGCCAAGCCCCGCGATGGCGACCCGCGAGCGCAAGAGTCTGCGTTGTCCCGCGTAGTCCACGAGGCCGAGGTTGCGGCTGAAGGCGATGTCGGTATAGGCGTCGCGCGTCTCGAGTTTGAGCATGTCCAGCGGTACGCCGCCGGGGGTCTCGGGGTGCACCGGGTTGGTCGAGAAGTGGTTGAACACCGCGCGGTGGTAGATGGTCTCGATGTGGTCGCGCTGGGGTTCGGCCAGATGGTCGAGCAGTTCGGGGCGCTGCTGCAACAGATAATAGGCGGTGTACGGTTCCAGTGGCCTGTCGCGGCGCACGGGGTTCTCGGAGGTCTCGGTCTCGTCGCTGTTCATGCGGGCGAAGAAGGCGAAGAGGTTGGTCTCGAAGTCCTCCTCGTCGCCGTACTTCTCCTGCAACTCGTCCATGGCCTCGTGCAGGTCGATGCGCAGGGCCACCGCCGGGGCGTCCACCGTGTCGTAGTGGCGCACCTCGCCGAAGGGTTTGAAAAGGAAGATGTCGGTGTAGAACTTCACATGCTTCGGGTTCACGGTGACGAGGATGTCGTCCACCTCCGACATCATGGAGTACTGGAACATGGCCTTGGCGAGAAAGACCATGAGGTTCGTCCACCGGCGGCTGTACTGCGTGGCAAGCGCGCCCACCTCCACCACGTTGCGCCCCTGGGCGCGCAGGGCGTCCACCTCGGGCTTGTAGAGGGTGTCCATGGGCAGGCCGAACAGCCCGGAGTCGGGGATGTGGGTCAGCGTGCACAGCACGTCGTGGTAGCTTTTGAAGATGAAGACCGAGGTGGCGGGCAGAATGCTCCAGACATTGTAATACATTCTTGATGGATGCGGCTTGAGATAGCCCGAGCGGATGTACTCTTCGTACACGAGGCGGAAGGCCCGTGTATACTCGTCGGGCGTTTCCGCGATCTTGATGGCGGGCCTGTCCAGCGCCCCCAGCTTGTTCTGCAGGAGCGAGGAACGCTTGATGCGGATGGTACGGCGCTTGTCGGCGATGGCGAGCATGGTGACCTCGCGGAGGATGCTTCACGGTTGGGCAGCGTACCGGGTGAAGCCAGTTTCGTGCCAGCAACGTCAAGTGCGAGGTTTTTCGACAGTAAGGTGTCGGAATGCCGACCTTCGATTTCTGTAACTAGCTGTTTTTGCTCAAGACGTTTTTTGGCATGAATGTGGCAAGTGCTGGCTTTATGAAGCGTCTTTAAGGTTTGTTGTCTCGAGTACGACCCAAGGCACATGCGAGACCTGCATCGAATGACCTGTACGGCCACTGGACGCGGATGGAGGTGCGGAGGTGAAGAATGTTGCAGTCGACACACAGGCTGGTGCACGTCTTGCCGATGTAGCACAATGCCTTGAATGCCAGCCGGGACATCTCGCTTCGGGCATTCTCAATTCATTTTTCGAATGCAATGCAGTACACGGCGATGCAACGACGTCTGAAAAGCGCAGGCTTGGCAGACGGGCGACGCACATTGCAGCCGTCACCTGCGCATGTGATGGCGAGAACGAGAGCAGGTGCACACCTGCCATCATCAGTAACATCTCCCTTTGCGGTGTGCGGGCCGAGGTACCGCATTCGTCATCCGGCTATGGTAGCATCATGCGCAAGGTCGGTGCATTCGAACTGATGTTCACGTTTCCTTCAGAAGACGAAGTGGTGACGTTCAAGTGCCGCATGAAGTATGTGCTCGACGGCGAGCGTACGGTGCTTGGCGGGGCCTTCGTAAGTCCTGATATCGTTTCGCTTCGTGCGCTGGTGCGCTTTCTGTTGTCACCGCAGGCCCGGCCCGAGTCGTCGCAAACGCCTTGTCGGACAGGCTTACAGGTGTCGGGTTTTCCGACAGGCACGGCCTAGGGGCCGCACGAAGCCCCCCATCCGTCCTTCATGTGCCGTTCGTGTATACAACCCGTCCGTGAAATCAGGACGCCCGTCCCGTTTATCATGCGTGTCCTGATAAGCCGGACGGTTCAGGGGGGCTGCAAGACTCTAGACATTCTGTAACGTGTCTTCTTTGCACGCGTGGACGCGCCGGGGCCGAAGCCTCTGCGTGTGGCACGGTATTGGCTCTATACGGGGGAACATCCGGCCCGAACAACGGAGGTTCCCGTGTGGAATAAGCTGTGCCTTTCCGTCTGCTGTGCGATTCTCGTTCTCACTGCCTCGTCATGCGGGGCGGACAAGTCATCGGACTTCCTCACCGAAGGGCGCAAGCTCATGGACGCGGGCAATGCCGCGGGTGCGGTGGTGCTGTTCCGCAATGCACTTGAGAAGACCCCCGCCGATTATACACTGCACCTTGAACTGGGCAGGGCCTATATCGCCCTTGGCAAGCTCGACCTCGCCGAGGGCGAACTGCAGAAGTGCCTGCGCCAGCAACCCGACGACCCGCCGCTGAACCTCGCCCTCGGCGAACTCTACGTGGCACGCAACGAACCGGCCAAGGCGCTGCCGCATCTGGCCCGCTACGAACAGGGCGCGGGCGAGACGGCCGTCTCGCGTGAACTGGCGGGGCTGGCCCATGCGCAGGCGCGGTCGCCGGAAGAGGCGCGCGCGGCCCTCGAACGCTCCATCGCCCTCGACGCCAAGCGCGTCACGCCACGTCTGGCGCTGGCGCGGCTGTTCCTCTACAGGGGCGACCTCAAGCGCGCCGTCGCCACCGTGGACGAGGCACTCGCCGTCGCCCCCGAAGACAGGTTGGCCCTCACGCTGCGTGGCGACCTGCTGCTGCGGCAGGGCGACGCGCCCGGTGCGTTGGTGGTGTTCCGCAAGGTCGCCAGCCTGGCCCCCGGCGACGACTATGCCCGCTACATGTCGGGCCTTCTGGCCCTGCAGACCGGCGACGAGGCCGGGGCCGCCGCCGTTGCGGCATCCATGAACAAGGACTTCAAGGACAACTCGCTGACCCTGATGCTGGACGGCGCCCTCGCCGCGCAACGCAAGGACTACACGCTTGCGGCGTCGCTGTTCCAGCGCAGCGTGGCCATGCGTCCAAGCCTCGAGGGCTACTACAAGCTTGGCATGGCCCTCTACGGCAAGGGCGACCTCGAGACGGCCCTCAGCCAGTTCAACCGCGTGCTCGAAGCCACACCGGAATACGATGCGGCCCGCCGCATGACCGTCACCATCCTGCTTGCGCAACGGCGAGTGGCCGAGGCACGGCAGGAGGCGCAGAAGCTCGTGGAGCGCAACCCCTCCGACGCCGCGGCGCACTTCATGCTGGCCTCGGCGCAGATGGCGGCGGGCGACAGGGCCGGGGCCGAACGCTCGTTCGAGGCGGGGCTTGCCCTGCAACCGGCCCATGTGCCCGCACTCCTGCAACTCAGCCGCCTGAAGCAGGCCGACGGACGGCCCGACGAGGCGCTTGAAGACCTCAAGGCCGCCGTTGTCGCCGCACCCGACGACCTCGCCGTGCGCAACGCCCTCTTCGCCTACCATCTGGGACGGGGCGACACGGGCAAGGGCGTCCAGGTCGTCCTCGAGGGCCTGCGCGGCACTCCGCAGGACGCCATCCTCTACACCATGCTGGTGCCCGTCTACGTCAACATGGGCGACGAGGCGAAGGGCCTCGACGCGGTGGCGCAGGCGCACAGGGCCGACCCCGACTTCCCCGACGCCTACCTTGCCGGGCTGCGCCTCCACGCCGGGGCCGGCAGGGCGGAACAGGCCCTTGCCGAGAGCGAGGCCTATCTCGCCCGCAAGCCCGATGCTCCGGGCTTCCTGCTGGCGTCGGGCGCCCTGCTCGACCTTCTTGGCAGGACGGCGGAGGCCGACGCCCGCTTCGACAAGGCGCTGGCCGCCAACGACCCCCGCGTCTCGTTCGCGGTGGCCGAACGCGCCGTGGCCTCGGGGCAGGACGAGAAGGCCCGCCGCGTTCTCGAAGAGGCCCTGCGGCAGCACGACCAGACGACCCTGCGCGACGCGCTCGCCATCCAGCTTGCGCGCATGGGCAAGCCCGACGACGCCCTCGCCCTCTATACCGCCATCGAGACGCAACGCCCTCGCGAGGCGCTGCTGGGCCGCTACCGGCTGCTGACGCACCTCGACCGGCATCAGGAGGCGGCGGACACGGCACGTGAACTGGGACGGCGTGAGAGCGCGTCGCCGCTGCCCGTCCTGCTCGAAGCCGCCGCGTTCGAGCGCATGGGGCAGCGCCCGCAGGGCGTGGCCCTGCTCGAGGCGGCCCACCGCAAGAGCGGCGACCCCGAACTGCTGCTGGCCATGGGCGGTATGCTCGAACGCAACGGCGACGAGGCCCGTGCCGAGACCTGCTACCGCGACGCCCTCAAGGCGCGGCCCGACCATGTGCCCACCCTGCTGGCCTACGCGGGGCTGGACATGCGCCGCAAGGAGTACGCCAAGGCCACGGCCCTCTACGAGAAGGCCGTGAGCATCGCCCCCGACGACGTGGTGGCGCTGAACAACCTCGCCATGGCCTACCTCGAGAAGGCCAGCCGTGATGCGACGCCGCAGAAGGCCCTGCGTCTGGCGTTGCAGGCGTACACCCGCGCTCCCGACAACCCCGCCGTGCTCGACACCCTCGGCGTGTGCATGATGGCCAACGGACGTGCCGACGACGCAGCGCGCGCCTTCGGTCGTGCCGTGGTCGCCGTGCCCGGCAACCCGTCGCTGCGCTACCGCCATGCCGAGGCGCTCTTCAAGGCGGGCCGCAAGGACATGGCGGCTGAAGAACTGCGCGCGGCCCTTCAGACGCCCGACTTCCCCGAGGCGGCCAAGGCACGCGACCTGTTGCGCAAGACCGGCAACTGACGAGGTGACCCATGTTCAGGCATCCCCTCCTCCATCTGCTCGGCGATTCACTGCGTGTGGCGCTGGCACTCGGCATCGTGGCCCTGTGGCCGCTGTCGGGTGAACTGGCCATGCCGCCCGTGACGGACATGCTGGTGCTGGCCGCCGTGCTGCTGGTCTGCGCCGCCGTGACCGACGTGCATGAGCAGCGGGCAGGGGGGACGATGCCGGGCATCGGCGGTACGGTACTGGCGGTGCTGGCGGCGTCGGTGCTGCTGGTGCCGCTGCACGCCGAGGCGGGGGTGCTGTCGCGGCATGAGCTGACGGCCATGTGGGTGCTGCTGTGGTTCGCCCTGTTGCGGGCGGGCAGCACCGTGGCCGCGTCGTTCTGGCGGTTGTTCCCCTCGCTGGCGCATGGCGTGCTGGTGCTTGGCGACGACGAGGGCATCCGCACGGCGGCGGGCCTTGCCGAGGCCAGCGAAAGCCGCTTCAGGGTGAAGACCACGGTGCGCTGGCACTCGGGCCGCCCGGTGGGCACGGGGTACCAGGCGCAGCCGTCATCCGAACGGGCGCAGCCGTCGTCCGACCGGGCGCAGCCGTCATCAGGACAGGCGCAGCCGTCATCCGAACGGGCGCAGCCGTCATCAGGACAGCAGGCGTCGTCCGACCGGGCGCAGTCATCATGCTATCAGGCGCAGCCGTCAGCAGGACAGGCCTGCCAGACCCATCTCCGTGCGCAGGGTCTCGGGCTGCCCCACGACCCGCACTGCGCCGATGTCACGGGCGTCGTGCCGGATGCGTCGCACCCCGTTCGCGGTGCCATTCCCGGTTCCGTCCCCGCCACCGGTTCATGTGGAGACGACGCCGAATGGCTGGCGAACCTCGCCCGCCGCGAGAAGGTGCGTACCATCGTGGTCAGCCTCGCGGAACGTCGCGGCAGCTTCCCGGTGGACGCGGTGATGCGCTGCCGTCTGCGCGGGGTGCGGGTGCTCGACGCCTCCACCTTCTACGAGATGGTCACGCGCAAGCTCAACGTCGAGCACATCACCCCCGGCTGGCTCATCTTCGCCCCCGGCTTCGGCGGCAGCAGGCTGTGCGATGCCGGACGCCGGGCGGCGGACATCGCCCTCGCGCTGGTGGCGTCCCTTCTCGTCGCGCCCTTCATCCCCTTCGTGGCCCTTGCCGTCAGGCTCGATTCGCCGGGCCCGGTGCTCTTCCGTCAGGTGCGGGTGGGGCGGGGCGGCAGGCCCTTCACCCTCTACAAGTTCAGGACCATGCGGCAGGACGCGGAGAAGGACACCGGCCCGGTCTGGGCGCGGGCCAACGACAGCCGCGTGACCCGCTTCGGGGCCTTCATGCGGCGCTGCCGCATCGACGAGTTGCCGCAACTCTTCAACGTGCTGCGCGGCGACATGGGCTTCATCGGCCCGCGGCCCGAGCGCCCCGAGTTCGTGGCTGAACTGTCGCGCGAGGTGCCCTTCTACGAACAGCGTCACGCCGTGCGTCCGGGACTCACCGGGTGGGCGCAGGTGCGCTTCCCCTACGGGGCGAGCAAGGCCGATGCACTGGAGAAACTGCGGTACGATCTCTACTACATCAAGAATCGTGCCTTCATGCTGGATATGGAGATCATTGCAAGGACGTTTTCCGTCGTACTTTCAGGATCGGGAGCAAGGTAGTGAAAAGATTCGCAGTCATCATGTCCCTTGTCATGGTGCTCATGGGCGCCTCGGTCGGCTACTGCTTCGACTACATCATCAACCACGGTGACGGCATCAGCGTCAACGTATGGGGCGAGAAGGAGCTTTCGGTGAAGGTCACGGTGCGCCCCGACGGCAGGATAACCCTGCCCGGCATCGGTGACATGGACGCCGCAGGCCAGACCGCCGAACAGCTTCAGGCCAAGATAACCACCCGTTACGCCGAACTCGTGCGCAACCCGGTGGTCACCGTCAGCGTGGACATGTCGCAGAACAACAGCGTCATCGTGCACGGCCCCGGCGTGAAACCCGGCATGGTGCCCATGGCGGGCCGCACCACGCTGTTGCAGCTGCTCACCCGCATCGCCCCCGAAGCCACCGCCGACCTCGACGGTGCGACCCTCACCCGCGAGGGCACGGTGCTGCGCACGGGCTTCCGCGACCTCTACGAACGCGGCGCCATCGCCGACGACGTCGAACTCAAGCCCGGCGA
Source organism: Nitratidesulfovibrio vulgaris str. Hildenborough (assembly GCF_000195755.1). Lineage (NCBI taxonomy): Bacteria > Pseudomonadati > Thermodesulfobacteriota > Desulfovibrionia > Desulfovibrionales > Desulfovibrionaceae > Nitratidesulfovibrio > Nitratidesulfovibrio vulgaris. The sequence continues at coordinate 46,159 of NC_005863.1, forward strand.
CCGGGTGTTCATCCCCTTCCGCGCCAAGTGGTCGGTCTATGTGGTGGGCGCGGTCAACGAACCCATGACCCTGACCTACCACGAGGGCATGACCCTGATGGAGGCGCTGCTGGCAGCCAAGGGCTTCACCCGCTTCGCCGACCGCAACAAGACGGAAGTGGTGCGCGAACGCGACGGACGGCAGGAGGTCGTGGTGGTGCGCGCGGGCGACCTCATCGACAAGGGCGACCTCACCCAGAACGTGCCGTTGCAGGCTGGCGACTACGTCATCGCCAAGAAGGGGCTGTTCTAGATGCGACCCGGAGGACGTGAACCCCAGCAGGCGCCGGGCCGCGAGTCCGGCAGCCTCGATGTCAGGCGTTACCTCGTGCTGCTGCGCGAGAGCATCGTGACCTTCTGCGCCATCGCCGTGGGGGTGACCCTGCTCGGTGTGGCGGTCAGCTATGTGTTGCCCAAACGCTACGAGGCGCACTCCTCCGTGTCGGTCGAGCAGAACGTGGTCAACGAACTGGTGAAGGGCATCGCCATCACCCCGTCGCTTGAAGCGAAACTGCGCATCCTCAAGGTGTCCATCCTGAGTCGCAAGATGCTGCTCGCCGTCATCCGCGACCTCGACATGGACCTCGGCAGGCAGGGCGAACAGCTTGAGATACTCATCGAGAACACGCGCAAGAACGTCGAGATCAGCTACGAGGAGAAGAAGGGTCTCTTCTACATCCGCTACCGCGACGCGTCGCCGGAACGGGCGCGTGACTTCGTCAACGCGCTCACCCGGCGCTACATCGAGGAGAGTACGGCCTCGAAGCGCGAAGAGTCGTACGAGGCCACGCGCTTCCTCTCCGACCAGATAGAGGTGTTCCAGAAGCGCATCGAGGCCGCGCAGAAGGCCATCGACGCCTTCAAGTCCGAGAAGGGCATGATCCTCAGCATGAACGAGAGCATCCTGCGCGAGGAGATCAAGGAGACGGAACACCGCCTCGAAGAGACGCGCATCCGCAAGAACGAGCGGCTGGCCCAGCTCGGCATCCTCGAGAAGGGGACGGGCGGCGGGCGGCTTGCCGAGAAGGAGGCGGCCTACAAGGCGCTTCTGGGAACCTACACCGCGCAGCACCCCGACGTGGTGCGCGCCAAGGCCGAACTCGACGCCCTGCGCGCCAGCGGGGGCGGGGGCGGCGGGCGCAAGGGCGGCGTCGACTACCAGCGCATCAAGGTCGAACTCGAATCGCTGAACGAGATAGAGCGCATCCAGCAAGAGCTCATCGAGAAGGACAAGCGCCTGTTGCAGGAACTGCCCGCAGTGCAGACCGAACTGCAGGCCCTGCAACAGGCCCGCAAGAACGAGACGCTCATCTACGAACAGCTGGTGACGCGCTACGGGCAGTCCGAAGTCTCGAAGCAGATGGAATTGCAGGACAAGGCCGTGAGCCTTCGCATCATCGACCCCGCCATCCTGCCCATACGGCCGAGCACCCCCAACAGGCCGCTCATCATGCTGGCGGGGCTGCTGCTTGGCGGGGCCATCGGCGCGGGGTGGGTCATCCTCTCCGACCAGCTGTTCCGCAAGCTGCGCTCGGTGGAGGACCTCACCGCCATGGGGGTCGTGGTGCTCGGCGCGTTGCCCCGCATCGCCTCGCCCGACGACGCGCGCATCGGGCGGCACAGGCAGGTCGCCCTTGCCATGTCGGTGACGGTGGCCCTGTTCGTGGTGGGGCTGGCAGCCGCGGAATACAGCGGTTTCGAGGCGTTCGACGGCGTGTTCGCCCGTGTGCGCAACATCGTCTCCAACTGGTTGTGAGGAGAAGGCCATGAGCAGAATCGAAGAGGCACTGGCACGGGCCGCCCGTGAGCGCGAGGCCGCAGACACCCTTCCCGGTGCGCCGGGTGCACAGGGCAAGGGCGGTGCCGGTGCTGCGCCTGAACAGCCCGTGGCCATGCCACGCGGTGTAGAGGCTGCCGTGGCCCGTGCCGACGACGCGCATGGCGGCCCCGCGCTTCAGGTCTCGCCGCCCGTGACACCCGCCGTGACACCCGCCGTGACAATGGGCGCGACGCCATCAGTGGCATCGGGCCCCCTGCATCGCGACACCGCACCGGGCGTCGTACCGGGAACCGCATCCGGTATCGCCCGTGGCAACAACGGCTACCGGGCCGTCGGCGCGGAGGGCAGGGCGGCGTATGCCGACTCGAAGCCCCGTCAGGTGACGCTCGACCAGAAGCTCATCGCCGCCTCGGGCTTCGACGACCCCATGAGCGAGGAATACCGCAAGATCAAGGGTCGGCTGGTGTCGCTGGCGCGGCAGAAGGGCATGAACCTGTTCATGGTCACGAGTTCCGTCATGGGCGAGGGCAAGACGCTGGTCTCCGCCAATCTCGCCATCAGCCTCGCGCAGGAATACGACAACACCGTCCTCTACATCGACGCCGACCTGCGCGCCCCCTGCGCCCACGGTCTCTTCGGGGTGGAGGCCTCGCCCGGCCTCTCCGACTGCCTCATGGACGGCATCCCCCTGCACGAGGCCCTCGTGCCCACGGGAGTGGGGCGGCTGTCGTTCCTGCCCGCGGGGCGGCAACTGCCCAACCCCGGCGAGTTGTTCGCCTCGTCGCTCATGCGCGACATGCTGCACGAGATGAAGCGCCGCTACGCCGACCGCTACGTCATCATCGACACCGCCCCGGCGCTGCCCTTCGCGGAGACGCGGGTACTCGGCCGCATGGTGGACGGCGTGCTGCTGGTGGCGCGCGAGAACATCGCCACGCTGAACGGCATCTCCAAGACACTCGAGGCCCTCGAAGGCTCGAACCTCATGGGCGTCATCTACAACGACGCCAGCCACCCCGCGTGGCCCAGTTTTCCCGGCTATGGCGACAGATACGGCACCAACCGCTACGCCTACGGTGCCCATCGCACCGGGCAGGGCCAGTGACGGAGGGCACGGTGTACACGGCATTCTTCGGCTTTCGGGTGAAGCCCTTCGACCTGCTTCCCAACCCCGACTTCCTGTACCCGAGTCGCGCCTACCGCAAGGCCTCGGCGTATCTGGAATACGGGGTGCGCGACCGTGCGGGCTTCATCCTGATCACCGGGGAGGTGGGCGCGGGCAAGACCACGCTCATCCGCAGCCTGCTCAAGCGCAGCCTCGGCGACGTGCTCATCTCCAAGGTCTTCAACACCAGCGTCGATGCCGAACAGCTGGTGGCCATGATCAACGACGACTTCGGCCTCGAGACCGACGGCAGGGACAAGGTCGCCATGCTGCGCGACCTCAACACCTTCCTCATCGAACAGTACGCCGAACGGCGGCGGCCCGTGCTCATCATCGACGAGGCCCAGAACCTCACCCCCGAGGTGCTCGAAGAGGTGCGGATGCTCTCCAACCTCGAAACGGACAACGCCAAGCTGTTGCAGATCATCCTCGTGGGACAGCCCGAACTGCGCGAGCGCATCCGTTCGCCGCAGCTGCTGCAACTGCGCCAGCGCATCCTCGTGCAGTGCCACCTCGAGCCGCTCACCCGCGAAGAGGTCGAGGAGTACGTCCTCTACAGGCTCGAACGCGCGGGCAACCGCGACGCCCTGCACTGGGAGGAGGGCGTGATGGCGGAGATGCACAGGGCCACGCGGGGCATCCCCCGGCTGGTGAACATCCTCGGCAGCTACGTGCTGCTCGACGCCTACGCGGCGGGACGGCGCAGCATCTCGCTGCCCGAGATGCTCGACCTGTTGCACTCCATGGATTTCGACCACCAGTTCTGGCCCACCGGGACGGAGACTGAAGGCGAGGCTGGCGACGAGACGTCGCCCGCCGTGACAGGGGCCAGCGCGATGACGGTGACGGGCGCAGCCGGGGGCAACGGCAGCCACGCGGCGGCAGCCGGAGCGCCTGTCGATATGACCCCCGCCCCCGTAGGCACTGCCGCGCAAGTCCCTGCGGGCGTCGCCCAGACAATGACGCAGACGCAGGCGCAGGCGACCCCGGCGATGCTCTCGCTGCTGCAAGGGCTCTCGCGCCGTGTGGGCGAGCTCGAACAGGCCCACGCCCGCATGGGCGAGAACGCCTACTTCGACATGCTCGAACGCCAGAACGAGCTCGAGCAGGTGCTCACGCGCATGGCGGAGAGGGTGGACAGGCTGCACTTCGCACAGGCGCAGCGACAGGTGCAGGTGCGACAGGAACAGGCCGCGCAGGAACGTCTGGCGGCAGAACGGGCCGGCAACCAGCGGGGCGGATGGCTGAGACGCTGGTTCGTGGGCGGCTAGCGGACGGAGACGGCACGAGGCGGCAGGAGACGGCGAAGGAACGGGCGACACGGTGCGCTGGCGGAGAGACCCTCGCAAGGGCCTTCGGGCTGGCATCCGGCGGAGACGGCCTCAGGGCCACCGGGCACGCACCACCGCAAGGCGCGGCGACAACGGCATCGAACAGGAGCGAAAGCATGACGGCACGGCGTTCGGCATTCCACGGGCACATGATGACGTGTCTTGCGGCACTGGGGGCTGCGGGTCTTCTGGCGTGCGCGGCGGGTAGCGCCGTGGCGGAAGAGACCTTCGAGGCGTCGTTCGGCCTTGGCGGCGAATACAACGACAACGTCACCGAACGCCGCAACGGCCCCGACGACTTCGTCTCGCACGTCAAGCCCGAACTCCGCTACAAGTACGATGCCGAGCGCGTGGCCGCGTCCATCAGGTACAAGGGCGACTACGCCTTCTACATGCAGGGCGAGTCCCCCGACGACTACAGCCATACCCTCGAGGCCAAGGCCCTGCTCGAACTGGCCGAAGAGCGTTTCTTCCTCGACATCTCCGAGAACCTGCGCCCCGTCTACCGTCAGGCCTCGCGCGGCGACCTCATCGAGGGCGACACCCGGCGCGACCAGACCGACCAGAACACCTTCGCCGTGTCGCCGTATCTCGTGTTCGGGTCGGGCGAGCGCGTCAGCCTGAAGACGGGCTACCGCTTCACCGACATCCGCTACGCCGACGAGACCGAACCCGGCAGCGGTTCGCGCACCTTCCTTCCGGGATGGAGCAGCGGCGAGACCTCGCTCAACCGCAACGTGAAGCAGCAGCACGACATCTTCGCCGACGGCGAATACGAGATGACCGAACGGGTGGCGCTGCTCACCGGCTACCAGATTTCGCGGCAGGAGTCGGAAGAGCAGCAGGACTTCACCCGGCACCGCCCCTATGTCGGCTTCCGCTACGAGTACATGCAGGACAGCACCCTCAAGTTGCGGTGCGGCCCCATGCTGACAGAGACCGACGACGGCGAGAGTTCGACCCGGTTCTACTACAGCGCCGACGTCGCCCACGCCCTCGGCAGGCACAAGCTCACCTTCCGCAGCGAGCGCGACTACACCGAAGACCCGCAAAGCGGCAGGAGCATCCTGCGCCAGATGAACACCGCGGGCATCCTCTTCGACTTCGACCGTTCGCGGCTGACCACCTCGATGGGCTACTCCGAGTACGACTCCACGCTGGAAGGCGGCGGCAACAAGTTCTGGCGCCCCGGCGTGAACTACTCCTACGACCTGACGGAACGCCTGAAAGCCAGCGCAGGCGCCACCGCCGAACTCGATGCCGGGTCGGATTCGGCGACCACGTCCGACCGCGTCTACCTCAACACCGGGCTCAACTACGAGCTCAGCGAGTCGTCGTGGCTCGCGCTGACCTACAGGTACAAGGCGGTGGACTCCAGCGACTCCGCCTCGTCCTTCAACGTCAACAGGGTCATGCTGGAATGGGGAATGACCTTCTGACGACGGCATGAACGCAAGGCCTACGGGCCACAAGCCTCTTGGGGAGGGGAACATGCGGAACGCACTTACCATCGACGTCGAAGACTACTTCCACGTCAGCGCATTCGAGAAGGCCGTCGACCCCGGACTGTGGGACTCGCTGCCGCAACGCGCGTTGCGCAACACCAACCACGTGCTCGACCTGCTCGACAGGTGGGGGCTGCGTGCGACCTTCTTCACGCTGGGCTGGGTGGCGAAGCGTCACCCCGAACTCGTGCGGCGCATGGCCTCGGCAGGGCACGAGGTGGCTTGCCACGGCTATTCGCACAAGCGCATCACCACGCTCAACCCCAGGGCCTTCCGCGACGACATCCAGCGTTCGCGGCGGCTGTTGCAGGACCTGTCGGGCCAGCCGGTGAACGGCTACCGCGCGCCCAGCTACACCATCACGCAAGACACCATCTGGGCCCTCGACGTGCTCATCGAGGAGGGCTTCACCTACGATTCGAGCATCTTCCCCATCAACCACGACATCTACGGCATGCCCGGCAGCCAGCGCTTCCCGCATACCATCACCCGTGAGGGCGGCGTCATCGAGGAGTTCCCGCCCACCACCTATCAGGTGGAGGTCATGGGTCGCCGCGTGAACCTGCCCGTGGCGGGCGGGGGCTACCTGCGCCTGTTGCCCGCCACGTGGGTGAGCGGCGCCTTCAGGCGGCTGAACGATTCGGGCAAGCCGTGCGTCCTCTACTTCCACCCGTGGGAGATAGACCCGGCGCAACCGCGCATCCGCGCCACGGCACGTTCGCGCTTCAGGCACTACCTGAACCTCGACTCCACCGAGTCGAAGCTGCGGCACCTGTTCTCTTCGTTGCGCTTCACCACCATGAGTTCGGTGCTCTTCGGGACGGTGGCCCATGTCTGACATGGAGGTCAGGGGCGTCGACCCCAACGCCCCGCAAGAGGCGGCCCTGTGGGACGCCTACGTGGCGGCCCATGCGGAGTCCACGGGCTATCACCGCATGGGCTGGACGCGGGTGGCGCAACGGGCCTTCGGGCACGCGGCGTATCCCCTCGCGGCCTTCGACGGCGGACGCATCGCCGGGGTGCTGCCCCTCGTCCACATCCGCAGCCGCCTCTTCGGGCGCTTTCTCGTCTCGCTGCCCTTCGTCAACTACGGCGGGCTGCTGGCGGACTCCGCCGAGGCGGCGCAGGCGCTCATCGACGAGGCCGAGGGCCTGCTGCGGCGCACCGGGGCGGGCAGCATCGAACTGCGGCACGTGGGGCCGCCGCGCCTCGGGCTTTCCGCCAAGTCGCACAAGGTGACCATGCTCCTCGACCTGCCGGACGACCCCGACACCCTGTGGCGCGGCCTGCGCGACAAGGTGCGCAATCAGGTGCGCAAGGCGGGCAAGTCGGGCCTCACCGTGGAACAGGGCGGCGCGGGGCTGCTTGGGCCGTTCTACGACGTGTTCGCCGTCAACATGCGCGACCTCGGCACGCCGGTGTACTCGCGGCGCTTCTTCGAGACCATCATGGACGAATTCCCCGGCGCCACGCGCATCGTCGCCGTGCGCGACGGAGACGCCGTGGTGGCGGCAGCCCTCTGCTACACGCACGGCAACACCTTCGAGGTGCCGTGGGCCTCGTCGCTGCGCACCCACCGTGACCGCTGCCCCAACAACCTCATGTACTGGCACTGCATGGAGACGGCGTGCCGTGAAGGGTTCACCGTGTTCGACTTCGGGCGTTCGTCGCGCGACAGCGGCCCGTGGCGCTTCAAGGCGCAGTGGGGCGCGCGCGAGGTGCCCCTCAGCTGGGAGTACCTGCTGGCCGATGGCGCACCCCTGCCCGACCTCAACCCGTCCAGCGCCCGCTTCAGCCTCGCCGTGCGGGTGTGGCGGCATCTGCCCGTGGCCCTCACGCGGTTCATCGGCCCGCACATCGTCAGGAGCATCCCATGAGCGTGTCCGACTTCTGCCGCCGCACGGGTATCTGCCCGCCCTACCGCCATCTGCCGCCCGGCGGCGTGCCGCTGCCCGTGGGCGACATCGTGGCGGCTGCGGGCACGGCCCTCGCGACAGGGTGGCAGCGTGCGTCCGGTGATGCTGCGTCCGGTGATGCGGGCCGCGCTGCGCTGGCGGCCCTCGGCACGGCGCTGCACGCGCTCACGGGTTGCCGTCACGCCTTCGCCCTCGGCACCGGGCGGGCGGCCCTCTCCGTGACGCTACAGGCCATGCGCCGTCTAGCCCCGGCGCGTGACGTGGTGCTGCTGCCCGCCTACACCTCGTATTCCGTGGCTGCCGCCGCCGTACACGCGGGGCTGCTGGTGCGGCTGTACGACCTCGACCCCGCGACGCTGGCCCCCCGCATGGAGGATGTGACCGCGCAGCTGGACGACCGGGTGCTGGCGGTGGTGGCGTGCCACCTCTTCGGCTACCCCGTGCCCACCGGTGCCTTGCGCGACCTGTGCCACGGGGCCGGGGCCATGCTGGTGGACGATGCGGCGCAGGCCATGGGCGCACGTTCAGCCGACGGGCTTGCGGGCACCACGGGCGATGCGGGGTTGTTCAGCCTCGCCCGTGGCAAGAACATCACGGCGGTGGACGGCGGCCTCGTGGTCACGGACGACGACGCGCTGGCGGCTGCCGTGGCGGGACTCGTGCCGTGGGCGGCGCTGCCCTGCACCGCATCCACTGCGGCGACGCCTTCAGTGACGACAGCAGCGACGCCTTCCGCACCCGGCCCGGTGACGGGTCTGGCGACGGGTGACGCATCGGGTGCAGCACCGGGTGAAGCATCGGGCACCACGGCGGCTGGCCCATCGACTGGCACGTCACCCGCCCCGGCGCGGGGCAGGGCTGCGGAGGCCGTCGCCGACATGCGCCTTCTGGCGCGTGTGGTCATGCTGCGCCTCTTCCTGAATCCCGCCCTGTACTGGGTGCCCGCGTCGCTGCCCTTTCTCGGCATCGGGACATCCCGCTTCGACCCCGATTTCGAGGTCGGGCCCCTGCGCCCCTTGCAGGCGACGCTGGCGGCGCGCGCCATGGCGCGGCTTGACGCCATCAACGGCGACCGCAGCCGCGTGGCGACGGCACTGGAACAGCGTCTCCATCACGTGCCGGGGTTGCGCACCCTCTGTGTGCAGCCGGGGGCGATGCCCGTCCACCTGCGGCTTCCGGTGCTGCCCGAGGCGTGCGAATGGCCCGGCGACACCGTGCCGGAGGCGTCACGCCTCGGCCTTGTGCGGTCGTACCCCCTGTCGCTGCAAGACCTCGCGGCAGAGGCCCCGCGGCTGGCGGCGCACCTTCTGCCCGGGCCGGACTGCCCCGCATCGCGGTGGCTGGCCGCCACGCTGCTGACCCTGCCCACCCATGCCGGGGTGACGGAAGACGACATGGACGCCATGGCGGACAACCTGTCTGCCGTCATGGCGGGGGTGCCCGCTGGAGAGATGCCGGGGGTACCCGCTGGAGGAACCTCGGGCGGCACGACGTGCGGTTCGTATGAGGCCGTCCGCGCCTGCCCTGCCGCGGGTATCGCCGTGTCAGGCCGACCCGATGGGGGTGCGCGATGAAGACGCTGTTCTGGCTGTCGTCCGGGCTGCTGGCCTATGCCTTCGTGGGCTACCCGCTGCTTCTGGAAGCGGGGTCGCGCCTCGTGCGGCGTACTGCGGCGCGTCGTGCCGCCTCCCCCGACGTCAGCCCTGCCGCCCCTTCGTCAGCCCGCCCTTCAGCCAGTATGGCCGCATCATGGCACAGCGCGGCACAGGCCGATGCCCCGTCCGTCCGTCCGTCAGCTGGCCCGTCCGCATCCTCACCCGACACGGCCCGCGTCATCCCGGACGCCGACCTGCCCACCGTGAGCGTGCTGCTCTCCGTCTTCGACGAGGAGGCGGTCATCGAGCGCAAGATACTGAATTTCCTCGCGCTGGACTACCCGGCAGAGCGCATCGAACTGTGCGTGGTCTCCGACGGCTGCACCGACGCCACCGAGAGCATCGTCGCCCGCTACGCGGGGCAGCGGGTGCGCCTCGTGCGGCAGGAGGCACGCGGCGGCAAGACCCGCGCCCTCAACCGCGCCGCGGCAGAGGCACACGGCGACGTGCTGGTCTTCACCGACGCCAACGCCATGTTCCGCCCCGACTGCGTGCGGCGGCTGGCCGAACGGCTTGCCGACCCCGGCGTGGGCCTCGTCAGCGGTGTGAGCGTCTACGTCCACGCCAGCGGCGACACCACGGCGGGCGGCGTGTACCGGCGCTACGAGGAATGGATCAAATCGCGCGAGAGCGACCTCTTCTCCATCGTGGGGGCCGACGGCGCGGCCTATGCCATGCGCCGTGCGCTCTACACCCCGCTGGCCCCGGAGTATATCAACGACCTGCTGCACCCCGTACAGGTGCTGCTGGCGGGGGCGCGGGCCGTGAGCGAACCCCGTGCCGTGGTCGAGGAGGAGGTCGACGCGCCCGTAGCGTCACCCGGCAGCACGCAACCGGGCAACACGCAACCGGGCAGCACGTCGTCTGGCGGAAGGTCATCTTTCGGCACGTCACCCGGCATGCAACCCGGCCCGCAGTCCCGCCCGCGACCGCAGGCGCAGCCCGACTCACAGCCCGATACGGGCGCGGAGATGCGGCGTCAGACCCGCATCATGGCCCAGTCGTGGCTCATCTGCCTGCGGCAGCTTCCGGTGCTGGTGCGCCGGGGGTGCTGGGGCTTCGTGTGGCAGATGCTGTCGCACAAGGTGTTGCGCTGGGCCACGCTGCCGTTGCTGGCGGTGTGCGCGGTCAGTGCGGTGGCGCTCGTCCCCCGCGGTATGCCCTATGCCCTCGCGGCTGCGGCCCTCGCAGGCGGCGGACTGCTGGCGTGGGCCGGGGCGCGCGGGCTTGGCGGCGGGCGGGGGTGGGGCGGTCATGCCCGCACGGCGTGGCTGTTCGTGGTGCTTCATGCCGCTGCGGTCAACGGCCTGTACAGGCTGCTGCGCGGGCAGACCTTCGTGACGTGGACGCCCAGAGGGGACTGACGCGGCGTCAGCGTCGATGTTTTCAGGGGATTTCGTGCATCAGGCGAAGCGACACCGGACGTGAGGAGGGAACATATGCAGGCAAGAACACCCGTTATCGCCGTGGCGCGCATCCTGCGCCATGCGTGGAGGCTTGGACGCAAGGTCGTGCGTGCCATGCGCGCCGACCACTGCCCGCTGCCGCTGCCCTCGTTCGCGTACCTGAACGGAGAGGGCGACATGGCGCGGTTGCACCGTGCCTGCCAAAGGCTGGACGTGTCACGCTGCGTGACCGCCGCCTCGTGGGTGCGGCTTCTCATCAGCACGCTGTCGTGGCCCGGCAGTGCGTTCATGGGCAGCGTCGCCCGGGCGGTGCGGCAGGGGGGCGACGTGGCCCGCCGTTACCATGTGCCGCGCTGGCGGCAGGTGGGCCAAAGCTACAAGGCGGCCATGCGCCACAACATGAACGCGCGGCTGTTCTACGACTTCGACCTCTTCCGGCCCGACGCGCCAAGCCCCGGCAGCTTCATCATGCCGCATGAACTGCGCATCATCGCCGATGTGCTGTCCGCCACCAGCATGTCGCCCGACATCACCGACCGCGTGGCCTTCCTGCGCCGTTGCGACGAACTGGGTCTGCCCTGCGTGCCGGTGCTGGCGCGCTTCGACCCCGACGGCACGGTGGCATGGGCCGAAGACGCCCTGCAACAGGCGCAGGGGCGCGACCTGTACCTCAAGCCCGCCGACTGGGACGACGGGCTGTGCGGCGAACTGTGGCAATGGCGCAGCGGGCAGGGCTGCTGGCTGCGGCACGGCAACCGGGTGACGCTGGACGACATCGGGGCGCGCGCACGCGACCTTTCCGCAGGGCGCACCATGCTGCTGCAACCCTTCGAACCCGCCCACCCCGTGTTGCGGCCCCTCGGCCTTCTGGGGTCGTGCTCGGTGCGCTGCTTCACGCTGGCGGCCATCGGGGGCGAACCGGAACTCGTCGCGGCGCTGACGCGTATCCCCGGCGGGTGGTGGCGGGCCGAATGCGGCCCGGAATACGGCCTCACGGCGCGGGTGGTCGACCTGCGGACGGGTGAACTCGGCGATGGCGTCAAGAGCCGTTCGCCGCAACGCTGGAAGCGCCACCCCGAGACGGGCGAGGTCATCGCCGGCCTGCGTCTGCCCCTGTGGGACGAGGCACGCGCCCTCGCCACCGAGGCGCACCGCCTGATGCCCGACTACCCCGTCATGTCGTGGGACATCGTCATCGGCACCGACACGTTGCGGCTTCTGGGCGGCAGCCCCGCGCCGCGCATCGACACCGCACGCTTCCCGGCGGGCGAGGGCATGAACGACGAACGGTTCGCCAACTTCATCCTCGCGCATTGCGAACGGCTGGGTGCCGTGGCCGCCGTGCATTGACCCGCGCGCGGTGCGCCCTCGCGGCGTGCCGACGGGCGAAAGGACAGTCTCCCCTTGGACATGGTCGCCATTCATCTGCTGACACTGGTGGGGTTCACGCGCATCGCGGAACTGTTCCCCGTGCTCGCCCCGCTGCATCTGGGCAAGCTGGCCTTCGCGCTGGGCGGGCTGACGCTGGCCGTGAGCGCGTCGCGCATCACGCCGCCCGTGGTATGGCGCACGCCCCTGCTGCGGCAGGTCCTGCTGCTGCTCTTGCTCGCGGCGCTGAGCGTGCCGTTCAGCGTCTGGCGCGCCGGTGCGCTGGAGAGCTTTCAGGGGGTGGCGAAGACGGTGTTCATCTTCGTGGCGCTGGCGGTCATGTCGCGTCGTGACGGGGGGGCGATGCTGCGGCTTGCGCTGATGATCGGCGTTTCGCTGCTGAGCGGCATGATGCTGGTGGAGAAGGGCACGGGCCGCGCCTTCGTGAGCGCCACCTACGACGCCAACGACCTTGCCCTGCTCTTCGCCATGTTCCTGCCGGTGCTCGGGGCCGAAGGGCTGGCAGGGCGCTGGGTGGTGCGGCTCGCCGCGTGGGGGGCCGCCGCCATGGCCCTCGTGGCCATGACCATGACCCAGTCGCGCGGCGGACTCGTGGCCCTTGCGGTGATGGGGTTGCACATGGTGCTGGCCTCGCGGCGCAGGCTGCCGCTGCTGGCGCTCTTGCTGCTGGCGGGCGGCATCTTCTACGCCAGTGCCGACGCCTCGTTCTGGGACCGGTTCGCCATCCTGGGCGACGCGGATGCGGACTACAACGTCTCCGCCCGAACGGGACGGCTCGAACTGTGGAAGAGCGGCCTCGCCATGATGCTGTCGAACCCGCTTCTCGGCGTGGGGGTGGGGCAGTTCGCCCCCGCCAACTTCATGTACGGCAACGGCGCCTATCTCACGGCGCACAACACCTACATCCAGGTGGCCACCGAGATGGGGCTGGCGGCCCTTGTGGTGTACTGCTCGCTGCTGCTGACGGTGGCGCGGCTTGCCGACCGTGGCATCTCCCCGTCCCGTCCCTCGCACCCGTCCGGAACCCCGCCCGAAACCTCGTCCGAAGCCCTGCCCGAAGCCCCGCCCGGGCATGAAGACCCTCACGCCCGCGCGGAACGGTTGCGCTGGCTTGGCGTGCGCTACGCCCTCACCGCGTTCATGACCGGCATCTGCTTCGTCTCCGAGGCGTTCAGCATGTCGTTCTTCTGCCTGCTGGCCCTCGTGGCGGCCATGGCGGTGCGTCTTGAGGAGCGCGAGGCCGCCTCCGGCATCGCCGACGAACCGCAGACGCCCGCCCCCGAACCCTACAGGCGGGGGCGCGGACGGGGCGGTGCGGGCAACGTCCGCCCCGGCAGCCACAACGCGGGCACCACCCTCGGGCGACGCCGTTCACCGGCCCACGCCGCCATCCACGACCCGTCAGGCAGGTGAGGCATGGGCACGTCCGGCTACTTCGCACGCAATTCCGTCATCCGCATCGTGTCGTTCGCGGTGGGGGTGGGGTTCGCCCTGTTCGTGACCCCGGTGGTGGTGGGCACGCTGGGCAAGACGAACTATGGCGTGTGGGTGCTGGTCAGTTCCGTGGCCTGCTACTTCCTGCTGCTCGAGGGCGGCGTGATGCAGGCCGTGTCGCGCCATGCGGCTGCGGCCCTTGCGCGTGACGACCGGCACGAGGTCGACCGGGTGTGCACGGCGGGCTTCGCCCTCCATGCGCTGTCGTGCTGTCTGGCCCTGTGCGTGACCGGGGGGCTTGCGCTGTTCGCCGGTGTCTTCGCCTCCGACCAGCTGCCCGTGGAGAGGCTGCGCCAGTGCCTTGTCATCTACAGCGTGTGCCTCTCGCTGTTCTTCCTGTTCAGGACGCACACCGGGCTGCTCATGGCCGAGATGCGCTGGACGCTCATCGCCGTGCTGGCCATGCTGCGCAGCGCGTTCACCAGCCTTGCGGTGCTGCTCATGATCACGCCGGAGAACGGCCTGTGGCTGCTGGCGGCGGTCAACGGCGGGGGCTTTCTGCTCGAAGGCGCGGCCTGCCTGCTCTTCGCACGGCGCAGCGGGAGGGGGCGCGTGCGTGTGGCACTCTTCGACGCCGCCCTCGCGCGTGAGCTTCTCGGCTACGGCTGGGCCTTCACCGTGACGCAACTGGGCGAGTCGATGCGCTACCGGTCGCAGAACTACATCATCGCGCTGTTCTCGGGCGTGCGCGAGGTGGCCGTGTTCTCCATCGCCATGCAGTTCATCGGCTACTTCCTGAGCCTCATGCAGAGCGCCTTCGGCATCATGGTGCCGTACTTCAGCCGGATGCAGGCCCGCGGCGACCGGGACGACACCGCGGGTTCGCTGCTCTTCGCCCTGCGGCTGAGCTATGTGACGGCCTCGTTCATCGGGCTGTGCCTCATCTTCTACGGGCAGGAGTTCATCGTGCTGTGGCTCGGCCCCGGATTCGCCGAAGCCCACGACGCCCTCGTGCCGCTGACCCTCGGGGCCGTGTTCTCGCTGGGGATGCTGCCCGCAGACGGCTACCTGCTGGGGACGGCCCGTCACCGGATGCTGGCCCGCTGCGCCATGGCGGAGGGCGTCAGCATCGTACTGCTCTCGCTGGCGCTGGCGGGGCCCTTCGGCATGGAGGGCGTGGCATGGGCCTATTGCGGCGTGGCCCTCGTCTTTCGCGCCGGGGTGGTGCCGTGGTTCGTCTTCACGCAGGCGGGGCTTCCCCTTCTGGCCTACGCGCGCCTGCTGGCGGAGGTGGCGGTCACGCATGTGGCCCCGCAGGTGCTCCTGTACCTGATCATGCGGGGAACGCTCGGTACGGGCTACCTGCAACTGGCCCTTCTTGCGGGAATGCAGGGCGTGCTTGCCGTGGGCATCCAGTCATCCCTCCTGCGGTTCACGCGGGGTGCGGCCTGAGGCCGCAAAGGAGACGTGACCATGCTCGAAGGCCGCGACTTCATCGTGTTCTCCGACGACTGGGGGCGGCACCCCTTCAGTTGCCAGCACATCATGCAGCACTTCATGCCCGGCAACCGGGTGCTGTGGGTGAACACCATCGGCATGAGGCTGCCGCGCCTTTCGCTGTACGACATGCGCCGCGCGGCGGAGAAGCTGCGCTCGTGGGTCTTCCCCGTCCGTCAGGACGGTGCCGCGGCATCGCCCGACGGGTTGGGCGATGCCGTACCGGAAGGGCTGCGCGTCATCTCTCCGGTCATGGTCCCCTTCGCGCCCCTGCCCCCCGTGCGGGCCTTCAACCGGCGCAGCGTGGTGGACGCGGTGACGCGCAACGCCCGCGAGATGGGCTTTCGCGACCCCGTGCTGCTGGCGACCGTGCCCAACGCGGCAGACTACGTGGGGCACTGCGGCGAATCGCTGGTGGTCTACTACTGCGTGGACGAGTTCACCGTGTGGCCGGGCATGAACCTGCCCGACATGGTGCGCGACCTCGAAGCCGACCTCATGCGTTCCGCCGACCTCGTGGTCGCCGTGTCGGACGCCCTCGTCCGTGCCAAGGGCAACGGGCGCACCCCCACGCGCCTGCTGACCCACGGGGTGGACGTGGGACACTTCGCAAGGGCCGCCGCACCGCAGCCACTGCCGGAAGCACTCTCCGACCTCCGTGGCCCGGTGGTGGGGTTCTTCGGCCTCATCGACAGTCATCTCGACGTGGACATCGTGGAACACATCCTCACCGCCCGTCCGCAGTGGAACGTGGTGCTCATCGGCACGCGGCGCATCCCGCTGACGCGCCTCGAACGCCATGCCAACTTCCGGTGGCTGCCGCCCGTGCCCTATGCGGACCTGCCGCGCTACGCCTACCGCTTCGACGTGGCCGTCATCCCCTATGTGGTGAACGAGCACACCTGCACCGCCAATCCGCTGAAGCTCAAGGAGTACATGGCGACGGGCAGGCCCGTGGTCACCACCCCCATGCCCGAGGCGCTGCGCTATGCCGCGTGCCTGCATGTGGCCACGGACGGTGCGGGCTTCGTGGACGCCATCGACCGCGAACTCGCCGCCCCGTCCGATGCCGCCCCGCGCCGTGCGGCGCTGGAGGGCGAGACATGGCGCGACAAGGCGGCCCTGCTGTCGGCGTGGATCGAAGAGGGGCTTGCGGCCCGCAACGCGGAGGGTACGCCGCAGGGTGGGGCGGGGGGCCGGGATGGCACGGCGGGAGGTCGCGCATGAGACGCCCGCGCGTGTGCATGTTGCTGGCCACCGACAGGCTTGGCGGCCCGGGCAAGGGTCTCGTGCAGTTCTTGCGGCACGGGGGGCTGGCGGGTTGCTCGCCCGTGGTGGTGGCCTACGAGGCGGGCGAACCCGGAGAGACGGAGTTCACGCGGGCCGTGCGCGACACGGGGGCCGACCTGCGCATCCTGCGGCAGCGCGGCGCGTTCGATGTCTCGCTCATCCCGCAGGCCCTGCGCGTGGTGCGGGATGAAGGCTGCGAGGTGTTGCAGTCGCACGGCTACAAGAGTCACGCGGTATGCGCCTGCCTGCACGCCATGACGGGTCTGCCGTGGGTGGCCTTCGTGCATGGCTGGACGGCCGAGAACGTCAGGGTCCGCGCCTACAGGGTGCTTGAGCAGGCGCTGTTGCCGCTGGCGACGCGGGTCGTCGCCGTGTCGGACGCGCTGGGCCGCAGCGTGTGGCCTGCGGCGCGTCGGCGCATGGTGGTCATCCCCAACGCCATCGACCCCGCCGAGGCCCTGCGCGACGGAGACGTGCCAGCCACCGGGCCGCACTCCGGGGCGCATCCGGACGCCTTCGCACAGGTACCACAGGTACCGGGGGGGGCCTCGCAGCCCGAAGCGGGCGACCCCGCCGAGGCCCTGCGCGACGGAGACGTGCCAGCCACCGGCCTGTATGCGAGCCCCGATGCGAGCCCCGATGCGAGCCCCGATGCGAGCCCCGATGCGAGCCCGGATGCTAACCATGACACGGGTTCAGACGCAGGCAAGGGCGACCTGCGCGCCGCCTTCGGCATCGCCGCCGACGCTCTCGTCGCCGGTGTCGTGGGGAGACTCAGCCCCGAGAAGGGGCACATCCATTTCCTGCGGGCGCTGGCCCGTGCGCGGCAGACCGAACCACGCCTTGTGGGGCTGCTGGCTGGCGACGGCCCCGGTGCCGACATGCTGCGCCGCGAAGCGGACATGCTGGGCCTTGCCCATGCCGTGACCTTTGCGGGCCATGTGTCGCGCGTCGCCCGTGTCTACCGTGCGCTGGACGTGGCCGTGCTGCCCTCCCTCAGCGAGGGGATGCCCAACGCCGCCCTCGAGGCCATGCTGCACGGCCTGCCCGTGGTGGCAAGCCATGTGGGGGGCGTGCCGGAGGTGGTGCGCGACGGCGAGACGGGCCTTCTCGTGCCGCCGGGCGATGAGGCGCAGCTTGCCGCCGCGCTGGTCGCCCTGTGCGCCGACGTGGAACGCAGGAAGGTACTCGGGGCGCGCGGGCGTGAGCGTGTGCTCGGGCATTTTGCGCCGCACCAGCGGGCCGAGAGGATTCTGGGACTCTATCATGAACTGCTGCAACCGCTTGCCGGAGAAGGACAACGCCATGCGAAGCTGGGCTGAATTCAAGGTCGCCATACGCAAGCGCGAGACGCCGTTCCACGCCTTCCTCTACGACGTGGCGAAGGCGCTGTTCGGCATCTCCGTGCCCGTGGTGCCGGGCTTGCACGCCTTTCTCTACAACGAATGGGCCACACGCACCTCGACGTGGCACAACTTCTGGCGCGTCGTCTATTACGAGCCGATGTTCAAGTCGCAATGCGCCCATGTGGGTAAGGGTTTTCGCATGTGGTACGCCGGAAACGGCACCACGCGCATCCTCGGCAAGCTCGCCATACACCTCGACGATGACGTGAGCATCTTCGACAACGTGTCCTTCGTCGGCCTTACAGTGTGCGAGAACCCTGAACTGCATATCGGAGAGGGAACCTACATCGCGCCTCGCGTGCGTTTCATGGTGGCGAAGAGCGTTCGCATAGGGCGTCACAGTCTGGTTGGCTGCCACATGATCTTCGACAACTCCGGGCACCCCATCACCGACGCGCGGGCGCGCATGATGCGCGGGGGCGGACACCCTTCGGTGAAGGGGGTGAAGCCCGTCACCATCGGCGACCTGTGCTTCCTTGGCGAGGGCAGCTACGTCTACCCCGGCACCACGGTGGGGGATGGCGTGGTGGCGAAGGTGGGCACGCACATCATGGGCGACATCCCGCCCTTCTGCCTCATCGAGGGCAACCCCTGCCGCATCGTGGGCAAGCTGCCCATCAACGACGACCTCGCGGAGGTCTTCGGGCCCGAGAGGGTGGAGGCGTGGCGTGCGGCGCAGGCTTCGGTGGTGGTGGACGCCCCGCGACCGGGTGTGCCCGGTAGCGCGAGGGGTAACGGGACGGGCGAGGGGCAGTGTGATGGATAGGGGGGCGTCGTGTCCGCACGGCGAGATACCGGGGCCCGGTACTGTACCCGGCGGCATCGCCGGGTGGTGTGCCGCCCGATGGCAGGGGGCCGACAGCCATGGTGACAGACATGGCGACAGGCATGATGACAGCCATGGCGGCGGACATGACAGTAGGCATGGCGAAAGGCGCGAGGGACAGGGCGCGAAGGCCCGCCGGCGCAGCCGACCCGGGAGGAGGAGACGTGCAATGAGGTCGTTCGTTCGTGACATGGCGCGGGGTGTGGCCCTTCTGGCGGCTGTGCCGTTCTATCTGCTGCACAGGGTCGAGTCGCTCGTCCTCGGGCGCGAACGGTCGTTCATGGGCCTGTCGCAACTTCTCGCGCTGGTTCCCGGCATCTATGGCGTGTGGCTGCGGGCGGCCTTCTACAGGCTGGCCCTGCGCAGTTGCCCGCAGTCGTGCGCCATCGAGTTCATGACCACCTTCGTCACCCCGGAGGCGGTACTCGGACGCAACGTCTACATCGGGTCGCACTGCAACATCGGGCTTGCCGACATCGGCGACGACTGCCTCATCGGGTCGCATGTGCTGGTCACCAGCGGACGCAACGTCCATCACTTCGACGATGTGGAGACGCCCATCCGGTTGCAGGGCGGCGAGCGCGAGACGACGCGCATCGGGCGCGACTGCTGGATTGGCAACGGCGCGGTGGTCATGGCCGATGTGGGCGAGGGCTGCGTGGTGGCCGCCGGTGGCGTGGTCGTGTCGCCCCTGCCGCCGTACAGCGTCGCCGCCGGGGTGCCCGCCCGCGTCATCCGCAAGCGTGGCGAACCCCGTGACGAGGGAGGCACGCCATGAGACCGCACGTCATGCAGCTCATCTTCAGGCTGGCCCCCGGAGGGGCCGAACGTCTGGCCCTCACCACCCTCGACAAGGCGGGAAGCATGATTCGCGGGTCGGTGTGCGGGCTTTTCGGGCACACGGGGCCGCTGGTGGCTGAACTCGAGCAGCGGCGCATACCGTGGTTCGGGCTGGACGTCATCGGACGCAGCAGACTGCCGGGCATCATGCGGCTGGCGGCGTTGCTGCGAAGGCAGCGGGTGGACGTGCTGCACGTGCAGGCGGCCTACCTGCTGCAATGGGCCGCGCCTGCGGCGTGGCTCACCGGCACGCGGCTGGTGTACACCGAGCACTCTTCGCACACCTTCGAGACGCAACCGCGCATGGCGCGCCTTGTGCGGTGGATGGCCCCCTTCCTTGGCGGCATGTCGTGCGTCACCGAACGCCTGCGCCGTTACATGACCGACCGGATGGGCATCGCCCCGCACCGGGTGCGGCTCATCCGCAACGGCGTGGACGTGGAACGCTTCTCGCCCCACGGCCCGGTGGCCCCCCTGCCGGACGGGTGGGCCCATGCCGCCGCCCCGGCCTCTGCCGACCATGGCGACCATGGCGACGGGGCCGGAGATGCCGCCAGCACTGGCCCCGCGGCCCCTGCGCGCCGTCCGGACGGGGCCGCCAGTGGCGACAGTGGCGACAGGGTCGTCATCGGCAACGTGGCCCGCTTCTGCGAGGCCAAGGACCACCCCGGCCTGCTGCGCGCCTTCCACGACGTGCAGTCCACCCATCCCGCGGCCCGTCTGCTGCTGGTGGGCGACGGCGAGACCCGCCCGCAGGCCGAGGCCCTGCGCGACGCCCTCGCCCTTGGCGGCACCGTGCACTTCGCCGGAACGCGGCAGGACGTGCCCGCCCTGTTGCGGGCCATGACGGTGTTCGTGCTCTCGTCGCGGCATGAGGGGATGCCCGTGGCCGTGCTCGAAGCCATGGCCTGCGGTGTTCCGGTGGTGACCACCGACGTGGGCGGCATCGGTGAACTGGTGCGCGACGGCGAGACGGCCCGCATCGTGCCCCCCGGCGACCCGCAGGCCCTTGCCGACGCCCTGCGCTGGATGCTCGACCACCCCGCAGAACGCATGGCCATGCGCGACCGCGCCCTTGCCATGGTGCGCGCGCGGTGCGGGCATGATGTCATGGTGCGTGGCTATCTCGACCTGTATGGCGTCGCCGATGCGTCTTCCTTCGCGCTGCCCCGCACGGGCTACGCCACCGTCTCGCCCGCGTCCGCGTCCGTTTCCGCATCCCGCATATCCGAACCCGCCCCCCGTACATCCGAATCCACATCCCGTACGTCAGAATCCACACCCCGTACATCCGGCCCGACGGCCCCATCCCCAGACCGGAGGAATCGCCCGTGACCCTAGCCGCCACCTTCAGGCAGCAGCCGCTGCACCTTCTGCCCGTCATCGCCATGTTCGCGGTGACGTACCATGCCATCGTCATGCGCATGGTGGGCGACTGGAACTTCGACCCCAACTATTCGCACGGCTTTCTCGTGCCGTGTCTCGCGCTGTGGTTCGCGTGGATGCGCTGGCCCGAGTTGCGCGAGGCCGAGGTGCGGCCCTCGGCGTGGGGGCTTGGCCTGCTGGCTGCCGGTCTCTGTCTGCTGGTGCTCGGGTCTGTGCTCATCGAACTCTTCACCTCGCGCGCCTCGCTGGTGGTGCTGATGATGGGCACGGTGCTCTTCCTCTACGGGCGCGATGCCTTTCGCATCCTGCTGTTCCCGCTGGCGTACCTGCTGTTCATGATACCGCTGCCGTACACCGTCTACGACGCCCTCGCCCTGCCGCTGAAGGGGCTCGTCTCCTTCGCTGCCACGGGGGGCATCAAGCTTCTGGGGCTGCCCGTGCTGCGTGAGGGCAATGTCATCATCTTTCCCAACATCACGCTGGAGGTGGTGGATGCGTGCAGCGGGCTGCGTTCCATCATGAGCCTTGCGGCACTGGGCACGGCCTTCGCCTTTCTCTTCCTGCCCGCCGGGTGGCGACGCTGGACGCTGGTGCTCGCCACCGTACCCATCGCCGTGGCCACCAACACGTTGCGGGTCTTCGTCACCGGGGTGCTGTCGTGGTACATCGGCAAGGACGCCGCCAGAGGTTTCTTCCATGATTTCGAAGGGCTCGTGGTGTTCGCGGTGGCCATGGCGCTGACGGCGGCGCTCGGCTTCGTGCTCGCCCGCGTGGGCAGGGCCTCCGCCAGACCGGACGCCAGACCGGACGCTGGGCCGGACGCTGGGCCGGACGCGGGGCCGGACGCTGGGCCCGGAACAGGTACGGGCGGCACGGGAGGAGGCGCACATGTGGGCTAGGGTTCTCATCATCGTCGCGTTCCTCGCCGTGGGGGCCTATTTCGGGCAGGGCCGCGTGGAGTCCGCCGTGCTGACGCAGCGCGCGCTGGACGACTTCCCGGCGTCCGTGGGGCCATGGCGCAGTGCAGGGCAGGTCTTCTTCGACGGCAGGACGCTGTCGGTGCTGCGCCCCACCGACTACCTCTACCGCCTCTACACCGACGGCGAGCACCGCATCGGCCTGTACGTGGGTTTCCACGGGGGCGGCGAGGGCGCAGGGCCCATCCATTCGCCGCGCAACTGCCTGCCGAGTTCGGGGTGGGCGATGCTGGACGAGACCCGACGCGACCTTCAGACCCCGCAGGGCCCGGTGCGCCTCGTGCGGGCCACCTTCGCCAAGGGCGACGAGGGCAGCGTGTACTACTACTGGTATCAGGTCAGGGGCGCGACCATGGCGGGCGACCTCGAACTGAAGCTGGCAGAATTGCGGAACGCCTTCCTGCATGCACGGCGCGACGCCGCGTTCATCAGGCTCGATGTGCCGCTGGCGCAGGCCGCAGGCGCGGACGAGGCGGTGGCGGACTTCGTGACCCGGCTGTACCCGCTGCTGCTGGACTACCTGCCCCGCTAGGGCGGGGCGCGCGGCGGACGGCGATGCGAGGACACGACATGCGGGCGCGACGCGGAAGACGCCATGTGAAAGGCACGATGTGCCCGACGGGACAGGGAACGCGCGACGGGAACTGCGGGACGCAACGACAGGACGCAGGACGCAAGGAGAAGCCATGCCGGGGCTGTTGATTGTCGAAGACAACGAGGATGTACGCAGGCAACTGCGATGGGGGCTTGCGAAAGAACCCTACGACCTGCATCTGGCGGGGTCGGTGGACGAGGCGCTTGCCCTGCAACGTGAGCACGCCCCGGCGGTGGTGACGCTCGACCTCGGCCTGCCGCCGGACGCGGAGGGCGCGTCGGAGGGCTTCAGGGGGCTTGCGGCGCTTCTCGACCACGACCCGCGCACCAAGGTCATCGTGGTCACCGGGCATCACGACATGGAGAACGCCCTTCGCGCCATCGAAGGCGGGGCGTACGACTTCTGCCAGAAGCCCGCCGACCTCGAGATGCTCAAGGTGATCATCAGCCGCGCCTTCTTCCTGCATGGCCTGCAGGGGGGCGGCGCCATGGCGTCCGCATCGGGTATGGCGTCGGCATCGGGTGGTGCCTCCGCCCCGGACGCCGTTTCAGGCGCGGGTGCCGGGGGGGGCAAGCCCGACGACGGCTGGCAGGGCATCGTGGGGCGGTGTCCGTCCATGCGGGCGGTGTTCGAGACCGTCGCCAAGGTCGCGGTCACCGGCGCCCCGGTGCTGGTCACCGGCGAATCGGGCACAGGCAAGGAACTGGTGGCTAGGGCCATCCACGCCCTCGGGCCGCGCTGCACCCGCACCTTCGTCGCCATCAACTGCGGGGCCATCCCCGACAACCTGCTCGAGGCCGAGTTCTTCGGCTACGAGAAGGGTGCGTTCACCGGGGCCACGCAACGGGTGCAGGGCAAGGTGGAATACGCCGACGGCGGCACGCTGTTCCTCGACGAGATAGGCGAGTTGCCCGCCAACCTTCAGGTGAAGCTGCTGCGCTTCCTGCAGGAGAAGGTCATCCAGCGGGTGGGCGGACGCAAGGACATCGCGGTGGATGCGCGCATCGTCGCGGCAACCAACCGCGACATCCAGACCGAGATAGCCAGCGGGCGGTTCCGTGAAGACCTCTACTACCGCATCGGCGTCGTGCCCGTGGCCCTGCCGCCGCTTCGTGCGCGTGGCGACGACATCCTGCTGCTGGCGCGCCATTTCCTCGAAAGCAGCGCGGGTGAGGGCACCGGTAACATCGTGGGCTTCTCGCCCGCGGCGGAACAGGCCATGCTGCGATACGCATGGCCCGGCAACGTGCGCGAACTCGAGAACAAGGTGCGGCGCGCCGTCATCTTCGCCAGCGGGCGGCGCATCATGCCCGACGACCTCGGCTTCGACGAGACCCCCGCCAAGGCGGCCGCCCCACGACCCGAAGGTTCGCTGCGCGAGGCGCGCAACGCGCTCGAACGCGACATGGTGCTTTCCGCGCTGGACAAGTGCGGCGGCAACATCGTGCAGGCGTCACTGGCC
The DNA here is from genome assembly GCF_000195755.1 of Nitratidesulfovibrio vulgaris str. Hildenborough. Classification (NCBI taxonomy): domain Bacteria; kingdom Pseudomonadati; phylum Thermodesulfobacteriota; class Desulfovibrionia; order Desulfovibrionales; family Desulfovibrionaceae; genus Nitratidesulfovibrio; species Nitratidesulfovibrio vulgaris. The sequence continues at coordinate 70,058 of NC_005863.1, forward strand.
ATCGGCGTGAGTCGCCCCACCTTCTACGACCTGTTGCGCAAGCACGGCATCGAGGCGTGACCCGTAACGCGAGGCCGCCACGGGCCGGGGCGTCGCCCCGTTGCCACGATGCGGCGAAGGACATCCCATGATGTATGCCCCGCACCGTCCATCGCATGAAGACCGCAGGCAGGTCGCGCACTCCGGCTGCCCCTTGCGCCCGACTCCACGTCCGGCTTCACGTCCGGCCGCGGTTATGGCCCCGGTTATGGCCCCGGATATCACCGCGGATATCACCGCGGGCATGGCCCGTCGTGTCTCGCCCGGTGCCTCCACGGGGGGCTCCCCCGATGTCTCTCCTGAAGTCTCCCGCGGCGTCTCCCTTGGCATGGGGCGCCGCCTCTTCTGCGGCATCACCCGTGGCGTTGCCCGATGCCGTCGGGCGGTGCCGGTGTGCGCCGTCTTCGCCTTCCTTCTTGCGGGCCTTCTGTCCGGCATGGTCGCAGGGCCACTCCCCGGCATGGCGGGCGACGCCCTCGCCGCGGGCACGCAGGGCACTGCGCCGGGAGGGCCCGCTTCGGGGCAGGGCGCGTCAGGGTCAGGCCGGGGAGACCTCTTCACCCCCCTGGGCCCCGGCGGGGGCGGCGGCATGTACGTGCCCTCCATGTCGCCCTACGAACAGGGGCTGGTGTTCGTGGCGACGGACATGGGCGGGGTGTTCCGTTCCGAAGACGACGGCGCGCGCTGGCGTCTCATCCCTTTCGGCAACGGGCTGCGGTACACGCAGCTTTCGCCGCCCATGGTGCACTTTCCGCGGCATATCGCGTGGGTCACCGAGCGCAGCAGGGTCACCATGAGCCATGACCGTGGCGCAAGCTGGACGACGCAGCCCCCCGGCCCGTGGGGGAAGTCGCCGGTGACGCGGCTGGCAGGCATATCCGGCGCTGGAACGGGCGGTGCGACAGCCTCCCGGCCCTACGGGGCGCCCCCCTCCGGGGCGGACGGCCCCGACGTGCTGTTCGCGGGCACCAAGGATGGCGTGTGGCGCACCACCCTCGTCGGGGGAAGGCCCGACGGCTGGCAGCGCGTGCTGGACGGCGGCGGCAGCGAAATCGTGTCGCTTGACGGTATGCTGTACACCTTCACGGGCGACGGCACGTTCATGACCAGCCGCGACCGTGGGGTGACGTGGGGCGTGACGGCGGCCGCCGCTTCGGTGGGCGGGCGTGTCGCCTCGTTCACAGGGGCCACCGATGGCAGCCGGACCGTACTGCTGGCCTCGGTGGAGGGCAGGGGCCTCATCCGTTCGGTGGATGGCGGGCGCGACTGGGCCACGGTGAAGCCCGGTTTCGAGAACGAACGCCACCTGACCATGGCCCCCGGACAGACCCGCGTGGCCTACGCCGCCCAGACCGGCGGGGTGGCGCACAAGCAGCTTCTGCGTTCCACGGACGGCGGCGTCACGTGGGAGAAGACGTTCCGCATGGCCATGCCGTGGGACAAGGTCACCTTCGGCACCAACGTGGAACGGTCATGGGTGCAGACCAGCCTCGGCTGGGGCTACTACCTCACCGCCAACCCGCTGGCGGTGCACCCGACGGGTGACGGCTTCCTGCTGCTGGCGACACAGGGCGACCTCTACGTCAGCCGCGACGGCGGCGACTCGTGGCGGCAGGCCATGTCTGCCGTGCTTCCGCCCGACACGGGTGCGGGCGGTGCAGGCGCGTCGCCCCGCCTTGCCACCATCGGCCTCGAGGTGACCAGCGCATGGGGCTACCTGTTCGACCCCCACGACCCGCAGCGCACCTACATCGCCTACACCGACATCGGCTTCGCGCGTTCCTTGGACAGGGGGCGTTCGTGGCAGTGGTCCGCCAAGGGGTCGCCGTGGACGAACACCTTCTACGACGTGGTGGTCGACCCCGCCGTGCCGGGGCGTCTGTATGCCGCCGCCAGCATGAGGCACGACATCCCGCACGGCACGTCGCTTTCGCCCACCAACATGGGCTACGGCGTCCACGCCAAGGGCGGGGTGGTGGTGAGCGACGATCACGGGGCCTCGTGGCGCGTGCCCTACGACGCCAAGGGCGCACCGGACGCGCTGCCGAGCATGACATGCACCACCATCGCCCTCGACGAGACGTCGCCCGCCGAGGCGCGGGTGCTCTACGCCGGGTTCTTCGGCGAGCGCGACGATGACAGGGCCGGGGTCTACAGGTCGGAGGACGGCGGCAGGACATGGCGCGACGTGAGCCTCGGCCTCGGGTCACCGGGCAACCTGCACGTGTACCGCGTGCGCATCCACCCCGTCACCCGCGAACTCTACTGCCTCATCACCGGCATCAGCGGCAAGGGCACCAACTTCACCGTCCCCGGCGGGCTGTGGAAGTCGGCCGACGGCGGCGCCACATGGCAGGACCTCACGGCGGGCAGCCCGCTGGCGTGGTGGGCCACGAACCTCGCCTTCGACCCCGCAGACCCGCGCACCATCTACGTCTCCGCAGCCACGGCGCCGGGGCACTGGCTCGAGGGCGGCATCTACAGGACGACCGACGGCGGGCGCGGCTGGAAGCAGGTGCTCAGCGACAAGGGCATCCAGAAGGCCGTCGGGGGCGACAGCTTCGACCACACCATGGCCGTAGCGGTGCATCCCGACGACCCGAAGCTGGTCTACGCGGGCACCACGCTGCACGGGCTGCTGTACAGCCGCGACAGGGGCGAAAGCTGGCAGGCGTATGCGGCCTTTCCCTTCGCCGCCGTCACGGGCGTCACCTTCGACCCCGCCGACCGCACGCGGATGATCGTCACCACCTTCGGCGGGGGCGTCTGGTCCGGCCCCGTGTTGCCGGAGAACTAGCATGCAGCGCACGGACAGCCATACGACACAGCCGCAGGAGGCGCATGATGGGTAGGGCACTCGTCACCTCGGCACGGACGCGCGTCGCCTACAACATCTGCAAGAGTCTCGCACGGCGCGGGGTGGAGGTGGTGGTGGCCGACGCAAGGCCGCACGCCATGTCGTTCGCATCGCGCCATGCGGCGGGCACGGCGCGCTACACCTCGCCCTTCGAGGACGAGGCCGCGTTCGTGGACGACCTTCTGCGCATCATCGACCGCGAACGCATCGACGTGCTCGTCCCCGTGCTGGAGGAGACGTACATGGTGGCCCGCCATCACGCCCGTTTCGCGCCGCATGTGGGGCTGTGCCTCGCGGGGTACCACGACATGGTGCGCCTGCACGACAAGGCGTCGCTGCGCGGGCTGGCGGCGGACTGCGGTGTGCCCATGCCGCAGACGGTGTCCCTTGCTGCGCTGCTGGCCTCACCCGGCATCGCAGACGGCCTCGCCTACCCGCAGCTGGTCAAACCCCGGCAGGGCGGGGGCGGATGGGCCGTGGAAGAGGCCGCCACGCCCGCACGGCTGCTCGACATCGCGCGGCAGCGCGGTGCGGACGGCGGGCTGGCACAGCAGAAGCTTGCGGGCCACATGGTGTGCGTGGCCATGCTCTACGACGCGGGGCGGCTGGTGGCCAGCGACACCTACCGCGTGCTCGAGACCTACCCGCACCCCTACGGGCAGGGGACGTTGCGCGACTCGGTGGCGTGCCCCGGGGCCGAGGCTGGCTTGCGTGCGCTGCTTGACGCCCTGCACTGGACGGGGGTGTGCGAGGCCGACTTCATCGTCGTGCCCGACGGTACAGGCGGGGCCGAGGGCGGGGCGCACGGAGAGGACGGGCGCGGGAAGGATGCGGGACGCGGGCTGGCAGACCATGTGGCGCAGCCGGGACACTCTGCACGGGCCGACCAGACCGTCGAGGGAGGGCAGGCGAGGCAGGAGGCCCAGACTGGACAGTCGTCCGGAGCGTCGGCGCACCTCCCCCGGCTGGACGGCGCGGCCTACCTCATCGACGTGAACCCGCGCTTCTGGGGGTCGCTGGCGCACAGCGTGGCGCGGGGGGTGGACTTTCCGCACTACTATTACCGCCTTGCCATGGGCGAGCGCGATGTGGCGGTGCCGCAGGCCCCCCCCGGCGTGGTCACCCGCTGGCTCGGTGGCGACATCATGCGCGTGGGGGCGCAGTTCATCGCCGCACGCGACAGGCTTGGCTACATCTCCGGGGCGTTGAGGCAGCGCAGGCGCGTGGCGGCCTACGACGACTTCGACCTCGCCGACCCGCTGCCCATGCTGGCATGGAGCGCGGGGCAGGCGGTGCGCGCCGTCCGCAAGGCCTTTGGCATGACGACCACCAGCGAGGCGCTTTCCGGCGTCTGGGAATGACGGGCGGTGTACGGGGCGGACTGCGAGACGGGCTGCGAGACGGGCTGCGGGGCATGACCGGCCCCCGGACGGACGGGCGAGGTCACGGCGACGATGCGGAACGGATGACGACAACGGAATGAACCGCAGGAGAAGGCCATGACGGACGCGACACGACGCGGAACGCGCAACGACACGGTGCAGGCGTTGAAGCTGCTGTTCCTGCTGGTCATCTGCTACGGGCACCTCTTCGCCGAAGGCCCGGCTGCGACCCTGCCGGGTTCGACGCTGATGGATGGCCTGCCCATGCGCCTGTGGTGGGTTCCCGGCGATGTGGGGCTGTTCTTCTTCACTGCAACGTCGGGGTACTTCACCGCGCTGCGCTACCCCGGTGCGGCGATGATGCAGGGCTACTGGCGGCGCAAGGTCTCGCGCCTGTGCGGGCTTTTCCTGTTCCTCAACGCGGTGCTGGGCTGCGTGTTCCTCGCCACCGGGCGCGAGGGCGTCTTCACGTGGGATGCGCTGGTGAACCTGCTTGGCCTCAACGGTTTTCTCAACTGGTTCCATCTCGGCAACGACAGCCCCTTCGGGGCGGGGCAGTGGTTCTTCACCCTGCTGTTGCTGTTCTACCTCGTCTATCCGGTGATGAACCGTGCGGTGACCACCCCGGCGCGCGGGCGGTTGCTGCTGTGGGGTTGCGTGGCGCTGGCGGCGGTCATGCAGGTGCGTCTTCCCTACGGGCATTCGCTGTGGTCGACATCGGTGGGCTTCGTGGCGGGCTTCTGGCTGGCGCGCTTCGGCGGTTCGCACCCCGCACGCAGCGGATGGTTCGCCCTGTGCGCCTGCCTCGCAGGGGCGGTGGCGTACCGCTTCATCGGGCATCTGCCCGTGCTGGCGTACTCCGTCATCGGCCTTGCCGGGTACGTCTGTACCGTGCTTGCGCTGACGGTGCGTCTTCCCCTGCTGCCAGCGAGGGTCCTCGATGCGGTGGGCGACCTGATGCTGCCCCTCTACATCATCCACACCTACTTCAGGCTGCCGCTGGCGCAGGACCCGTACCTCGACGCCTTGCTGGTGCTGACCATGAACGCGGGCATCGCGTGGGTGCTGCTGAAGGCGTACGCCCTGCTTGCGGGACGGCGTCGGCATGCGGGGCCGCCCACCGTCGCCCCGAGGGGGGCTGGCATGGCGGGTTCCGGTGTGCCCGGTCCCGGTACGGGCGGCAGGGCGAAACCCGTGGCCAGCCCCGCACTGGCGGCGAAAGCGCACCATGCGGCGAACGCCGAGACACCGTCCCCGCAGGCACTAGCCACCCATGAGCCTGCCGTGCAGGCGGCTTCGGGGCTTACCCCGGCTGGCCAGACAGCATCAGGCCAGACAGCATCAGGCCAGACACCATCTGGGCAGACACCATCAGGCCAGACGCTTTCTGCTCAGGCGCTTTCCGGCCAGACGTATTCCGGCCAGACGCATTCCGGCCGGTCGTCTCCGGGGCGGCAGTCGTCGCCCCTGCCCGCTCGCACCAAGGGGGAGGGCACACCATGACGCGTCCCCCTACACCCACTCCGGCACCCACTCCGGCACCCGCGACCGCCCCCCCGCGCGAGGCCCGCCCTCCCGGTCAGGTCAGTCCTCCCGGTCAGGCGAACCCTCCCGGTCAGGCTAACCCGGCCCCCCCTGCGGACGGGCGGCTGCGTGCCATCGACGCCATGCGCGGCCTCGTGATGCTGCTCATGACCCTCGACCATGTGCGCGGGCACTTCACCTACGCGGCGTATGCCCTGTGGCATGACGCCTCGCCGTTGCCGACAGACCCGCTCAATCTGGACGTCACCACGCCGCTGTTCTTCACGATGCGCTGGGTGACGCACCTGTGCGCGCCCTCGTTCATCCTGCTTGCGGGCGTCTCCGTCCATCTCTGGCAGCAACGTCATGGCACGGGACGCCCCGTGTCGGCGCGCCTCGTCACGCGAGGCCTGATGCTGGCGGGCCTCAACATGGCACTGGGGCTGCACGCCCCCCTGTCGCCCGACAGGGTGCTCATCCTCGACGTGCTGTGGCCCATCGGCGTCTCCATGGTGTTGCTGGCGGTCGCCGTGCATCTGCCGCGTGGTGTCGCGTGGGTGATGGCGTTGCTGCTGGTCGCGGGGCACGACGCCCTGCGGGGCTTCATGCCCGACGGGGAGACGGCGTCGTTCCTGTGGCGGCTGGCGTTCGTGAAGTCGTATCTCGATGTCCCCGATGTGGGGGGGCTGCACATCATCTACCCGGTGCTGCCGTGGTTCGGGGTCATGTGGCTTGGCTACCTGTGCGGCGGGCTTGCCGACCTCGACATCGGGAGGCGTGTACGGGTGCTGCCGCGCCTCGGGCTTGGGCTTCTTGCCGCGTCCGTGCTGCTGCGTCTTGCCGGGGGCTACGGCGACCCCTCGACCTTCGCCGTGCAGGACACGGCGTGGCGCACTGCCGCCGCGTTCTTCAATGTGGCGAAGTACCCGCCTTCATTGCAGTTCCTTCTTGTCACGCTGGGCGTCATGTGGCTGCTGCTGGCGTGGTTCGACAGCCGCTGCCATCTCCCGCACGCCACGCCCCGGGGCTGCCCCGGCTGGCTTGTGCTGTCCGGCAGTGCGCCCCTGTTCTACTATGTGGCGCATCTGGTCGTCCTTCGCGGGCTTACGCCCGTGCTGGGCCGCCTGCCCTCGCCCGTGCCGGAGGCCGCCTTCAGCGCCGGGGGCATCGCCGTCTTCACGGTCGCCGTCTTCGCGGGACTGCTGCCCGCGTGCGCGTGGGTCGTGCACCGTCGCCGGAAGACCCGTGCGCGACGGGTGACAGGGGTGGCGCATGGGCCGCAGGCGGCGCATGGGGGACATGGAACCCGTCAGGGGGGTGGGGCATGAGCGTCGTCCTCGTCCTCGGTGCCGAGACCATGCTGGCGCGCGTGGTCAGCCGCAGCCTGCATCGCGCGGGTTTCACCGTGCTGGCGGCCTCCTCCACGCCGTGGCCCATCTGCGCCTATTCGCGCTATGTGCGGCGCACCTTCACCCACGCCGACCCGAAGCACGACGAGTCGCGGTTCATCGACGACATCCGCCGCATCTGCGAGACGCAGGGCGTGGACGTGCTGTTGCCCATCCTGCGCGAGTGCGCCGTCATCGCACGACATCGTCACCTCTTCGGCCCCGGCGTGCGGATGCTACTTGGCGACGCCGCGACGCTGGCCGACTTCGGCGACAAGTACCGTACCTACGAGGTGGCGCGCGACGCGGGGCTTGCCGTGCCCGAGTACCGCAGGGCTGCCGACCTCGCTGCCGACCCGGCGGCCCTTGCGGCCTTTCCGTGCCCGTGCCTCGCCAAGCCCGTGTGGGGGTGGGGCGGCTACGGGATGCACGAATGCGCCAGCCCGCAGGAGGTCGCCGCCCGCATCACGGCCATGACCGACCGACAACGCGAAGACTACTTCATGCAACAGCGGATGCCGGGTGACGTGGTGTGCGTGGCCATGCTGTGCGAGGCGGGGCAGATGCACGCGTGCGACACCTTCCGCATCGTGTCCTCGTACCCGAGGCGGCACGGGCAGTCGACACTGCGCGAGTCGGTGCGGGCCGACGCCGCCGTGGACGCGCTGCGGACGCTGCTTGCCCATGTGGGCTGGACGGGCCCGTGTCAGGCCGACTTCATCATCGACCCGGTCACGGGCACGCCGTACCTCATCGACATCAACGCCCGGTACTGGAATTCGCTGATTCAGAGCACCGCCCGCGGGGTGGACTTTCCCGTCATGCACTGCCGGATGGCGCTGGGCATGGGTGATGCGGGCGGCGCAGGCGGCGCGGGAGATGTTCCGGGCACCGGCGCGGCTGGCGTGTCGCCGGGTGTGTCGCCGGGCGTGCCGCGGGGTGTGCCGGACATGAGTGCGGGCATGTGCGCGGACATGGACACGGGGGTGAGCACGGCATGGTTCAGTCGCGCCCTGCGCGGCGACCCGGCCCTGCTGCTGCGGCGTCTCTTCTCGCGCCCGCAGGGTCAGGCCGCACGGGGCATCGCCGCCTTCGACGACTGGGACGTCCGCGACCCGCTGCCCTTCTTCGCATGGCCCTTGCGGCATCTGCTTGGGCGCATCGCCTCGCGGGTGGCCCCGCATCACTACGCAACCGATGGAACAGGACGAGGTGAAGCATGTCGCTCATGAGCCACATGATGCAACTGACGGGCAGCCTGCTGCGACGCGCTTCGTACAGACGGCAGATGCGGCAGGGCAGGCCGCCCCTCTCGCTGTGGGGCCTCGCCGACGAGGACGGCGTTCTCACCGTGGGCGGGGCCTCCGCCGTGGCGCTGGCAGCCGCGTATGGCACGCCGCTTCTGGTGGTGGACGAGAAGGCCCTGCGGGCCAAGGTGGCAGAGGTGCGGGCGGTGCTCGACGACGAGTTGCCCGGTGCCCGGCTGACCTATTCGTACAAGACCAACTGCATCCCCGGCATCCTGCGCGTGCTGCACGACGCGGGCGTGGGGGCCGAGGCCATCTCGGCCTATGAGTACTGGCTGGCACAGAGCCTTGGCGTACCGGGCGAACAGCTCATCTACAACGGTGTGGACAAGTCGCCCGAGAGCCTCGCAATGGCGGTGGCGCACGGCGCGCTCATCAACATCGACAACCGCGACGAGGTGGACGCGGTGCTGGCGACGGCCCGCGCACAGGGGCGGGTGGCCCGCATCGGCCTGCGGCTTGGGCTCAACCGCAGCGCGCAATTCGGTCTCGACCCCGACAGCGCGGAAGGTGACGGCGACATCGCCCATGTCGTGGCCCGCTGCAAGGCCCACCCGGAGCACGCCTCGCTGGAGGCGCTGCACTTCAACGTCACCAGCAACGCACGGCACAGCGGCTACCATGTGCGCTGCCTCGCCCTCGCCCTCGACGTGATGCGCACCCTCGCCCGCGTCCACGGGGTGCACATACGGCTTCTCGACGTGGGCGGCGGCTTCGGCGTGCAGACCAGCAAGAACATGTCCGGCGTGGAATACGGCCTGTACCGACTGTTCGGGGTGGCACCGGGCGGGGCGTGGCTCGACCCGTTCCAGGACTTCCGCCTCTACATCCGCGACATGGCTGCGCTGCTGACCTCGTACTGCCGCGACAATGCCCTGCCGCAGCCCGTGGTCTGCCTCGAACCGGGCAGGCTGCTCACCAGCGGGGCCGAACTGCTGCTGACCCGCGTGAAGGCCGTCAAGGAACGGCCCGGGGCGGAACCCTTCGCCATCACCGACGGGGGGCGTCTCTCGCAGGCCTACCCCTGCGACTTCGAATGGCACGAGGCCTTTCTCGCCAACGACCTGCGCAGGCCGCTTGCACGCGCCTACACGGTGACGGGCAGGGTCTGCACGCGTTCCGACTGGCTGTACCGGGGCAAGGTCATGCCTGAACTCGCTTCCGGTGACATCCTCGCCGTGCTGGACGCCGGGGCCTATTTCTCGTCGTACGCCATGAACTTCGCCTTCCCGCGTGCCGCCGTGGTGGGCGTGGAGGACGGGCGGGCGCGTGTGATGCGCCACCGCGAGACCTTCCGCCACCTGACGGCCATGGATGAGGTGCAACTGGTCGATGTGAAGCTGGACGGAGTGGCACTGGACGACGAGGCGTCGGCAGGGGCAGGGCCCCACGAGACGGGATGCGTCGGGATGTCCGGGGCTCTTGGGGCATCCGGGGCCGGGGGGCTGCCGGGTATGCCCGCCGCACCGTCACCGGGCACGCCGTCATCCCCGCCGAGAGCGCATGGCACGACGGGCACGCGAGGGGGCGGCGCATGACAGGTCACGCCCTGCATATCGCCCCCTGCGGGCCGTCACGCCACGCCGAGTGGGATGCCTTCGTCGAGGCGCATCCCGCCCGCCCGCTGTTCCATTCACGGCGGTGGCTGTCGTTGCTCGCCCGCCATCAGGGCGTGCGTCTCGACCTCCATTGCATCGAGGCGCAAGGCCGCGTGGTGGGGCTGCTGCCCATGTTCAGCCGGGGCTACGGCGTCATCCGGGTGCATTCGTCGCCCTATGTGGTGACGGATACGCCCTACCTCGGCCCGCTGGTGGACGACGACGTGTCGCCTCATGCCCTGTGGGCCGCGCTTCTCGACCATGCGCGGCACAGCGGCATGGACTTCGTGCGCCTGTTCACCCGTGTGGGTATGGCGTGCCCCCCCGTGGACGGCACGCCCGCCGGGGTGCAGCGCAAGACCACGCATGTGCTCGACCTCACGCCGGGGGAGGAGGCCCTCTGGAACGGTCTGGAGGGGCGCTGCCGCACGGCGGTGCGCAAGGCCGCCAAGGAGGGCGTGACCGTGGAACCCATGGCGGACGATGCCGCCCTCGAACGGTTCGTGGACATGCTCGAAGGCGTCTACGCCCGACAGGGGCTGACCTCGCCCAACCCCCGCGCCTTCTACCGCGACGTGTGGCGCACCTTCGGCGGGCGCGAGGTCGTGGGGCTGACGGCGCGGCACGAGGGACGCGACATCGCCTCGGCGCTCTTCGTCATGGACGCGCGCGACGCCTACTACATCAGCGGTGCCTCGGCGGGCGACTGCGGGCGGTTGTCGCCCAACAACATCCTGCAATGGGAGGCCATACGCCTCGCCCTCGCGCGGGGGGTGGTCAGGTACGACTTCGTGGGGTCCGACATCCCGCGCATCGCACGTTTCAAGGCGAGTTTCGGCGGGCAGCTGCATGAATACTGGTGCGTCGAGTGCGCGCCATCCCGCGTGGCGCGCTTCATGCGCGCTGCCTACCCGTGGCTCAAACGGCGACTGGGCAGGGTGTGATGACGGCACGGCACGACGCAGAGAGACCCCGGCACCAGCGCCGGGGAAGGGAAACGGAGGCGGCAGCATGATAGGATATGCGCGCATGATGTTGCACAGGCTGAGCAACAGCGCGTGCCATGCGAGGATGCGCGAGCATCTCGCACTGGAACGGCTGCCGCACGACGAGTTGCGGCAGAGGCAGTTCTGGGTCGCGGTCACGCTGCTCAAGCACGCCTACGAGACGGTGCCCCATTACCGTGCGCTCATGGACGGGGCGGGGCTGCATCCCGACGCGGTACGCAGCTTCGCGGACTTCGCGGCGCTGCCCGTGCTGCGCCGGTGGCCCGCCGGGGCACCTGCGCCCGACCTCGTGTCCAAGGCCCTGCCCCGCAAGGCGCTGGCGGCGCTGCAAGGGCAGTCTGCCGAGAACGGGGGCTGCCTGCCCGCGCCCATCCTGCGCGACCGCGCCGCCCGCGACGAGACGCAGGCCAACTGGCTGCTGTGCCTCACCTTCGCGGGATGGACACAGGCGGACATGGTGGTGCGGCTGTATGCCGCGTCGGGCGACGAGTCGGGCGACCTGCTGCACCCCGGCGTGCGCGAATGGCTGGCGGGGACCCTCGCCGTGGACGGCTGCACCTACGCACCGGACGCCGTGGCGCAGTGGGTGAAGGCCATCCGCCGTTGCGGCAGGGCCTATGTGCTGGGCAATGCTCGCGTCATGGCGGACATGGCGGACTTCATGCGCGAGGGCGGCATCCGGCTTGGCAACGTGCGCGGGGCCGTGGTGTCGGGCGGCAGGGGCGACCACCACCCGTATGCGAACGGCCTTCCGGATGCTGGCGGCCTGCATATCGGGGTGCCCGGCCAGACCGACCAGACCGGCCAGACCGGCCAGACCGGCCACGCCGTGCACACGGGGCCTGCCGACGGTGACGGGACGGGGCGGCAGCGCATCGCCGAGGCCTTCGGCTGCCCGGTGTTCGACCTGTACGGCTGCGCCGAGGTGCCCTGCATCGCCATGCAATGCGGCGCGGGCAACCTGCACCTGCTGACGCACTCGGCCCATGTGGCGTTCGAACCCGATGCCGCGTGCGGCCCGCCACGCCTCATCGTCACCGACCTCAACAACAGGGCCATGCCCGTGCTGCGCTTCGACACCGGCGACCACGGCGTGCCCGTGGACGGCCCGTGCCCCTGCGGGCGCGGTTTCCCGCTGATGCGGCGCGTGCCCGCCACCGGGACGTGGTTTCAGACGGTGGAAGGGCGGTTCATCCCCGGCGACGCGTTCGCCCGTGGTCTTGCCGCCCGTCTGGACGCACTTCTGGCACTCGTCCCCGGCGAGAGTGCTGCCGGAGGGCACCCCGACGGGGGTGCGGCGCGGCACGGCGACGGTGATGGAGAGGGCGGAGGCAACGGAAGCGATAACCGTGGCACCGGGCATCATGCGGGACATGACACCGCGCATGGCGGCAGCCATCAGATGGGGCCTCACATGGGGCGTGGCGACAGCCGGCACCCCGCGCACAGGGGCGGGCGTGGCGCATACCGCGCATGGCCCGCCTTCAGGCAGGTGGTCCCCGGCGTCGTCCACGTCGTCCTTCCGGCGGAGTGCGCCATGGGTGCGACCCCCTTCGGGGCCCTCGTGCGTGACACCGTGCGCGAGGTCGTGCGCGACGCCGCGCAAGGGGCCGGGGCCGCAGACGCCTCGGCGCTGGCGACCCTGACGTTCGTGCAGGCGACGACTCCAGCGGGGCGCGACGCTTCGCACGGGGGCGGACCGCCGCAAGGAGGGCACAGGCCATGACCATCGTCCTCGCGTGTCTCGTGGTGGTGCTGACGGTGGCGGGCACGGCCCGCGCCCTGCACGAGTCGGGGCGGGCGGCTGCGCCGCGCGTGGTGGCCCCGGTGCTCACGGCCGTTCTCGTGGTGGCCGAGACCTATCTCGCCGTGGCCACCGAGGTCGCGCCGTGGACGTTGCAGGCGACGCTCATCCTTCAGGCGCTGCTGGCCCCGGCGTGGGCCACGTTCGCCCTGTGCTACGGGCGCGAGTGCTCATGGCGCACGCTGCCGCGCAGCGGCAGGCTGCTGCTGGCCCTGTCGCTGTCGCCCGTGCTCATGGCGGCCGTGCTGCCACCCGATCAGTTGTTCTATCTTGCCGACTTCACGGCCGAACGAGTCTTCTACCTCGAACCGCGCGCCTTCTTCCTCTACCTGCAACTGCTGCTGTGCCTGCTGCTGTCGGCGGGCAACCTCGAGACCACGCTCCGCAACAGCCGCCACAGCCAGCGCTGGCGCATCAAGCTGGCCCTCGTCGGCATGGGGGCGGTGCTCGCGGCGCTCTGCCTGCAATACGGGCAGGGGCTGGTCATCCGCACCCTCGACCTCGGCTATGTGGGGCTGCGCAACGGGGCCGTGGCGCTTGGCTTCGCGCTGTTCCTCTTCGCCGAGACGCGCCGTGGCAGCGACAAGGTGCACATCGCGCGGCGTCTGGCCTTCCGGTCCGTGGTCGCCATCATCGCGGGCGGGTACCTGCTTGGACTCGGCGTGCTGCGCGAGGGCGTGCGTCTGGCGGGGCCTGATTTCGAACGGCACTTCGCGCTGGCCATCGTCTTCGCCGTCGTCCTCGCGGGGTTGATCATCCTGCTGTCGGACCACCTGCGCAGGCGGTTCAGCATCTGGATGCACCGCACCTTCTACAACGAGAAGTACGACTACCGCACACAGTGGATCAACTTCACCGACATGCTCTCCCATGCCCGCAACACCCGCGACTTCGTGGACGTGATGCTGGTGGGCCTGTGCGATGCCTTCGGCTTCGTGGGGGCTGCCTTCGTGCCCGCCGACTTCGAACACCCCGGACAGGCCCGCGACGCCGTGGTCTACGAGATGGAACCGCTGCCGCCCACGCTGCCCGCCACGGCCTTCGGCGGACTGCTGGTCTACGAGGGTGGCCCGTGCACGCTGGACACGGTGGCGGGGCTCTTGAGCGAAGACGCGCTCGAAGCCCTGCAAGACGCCGGGGTGGGCCTCGTGCTGCCGGTGCGCACCGTGGAGGGCTGCGAGGGGGTGGTGCTACTGGCACGGCCCATCGACACCCGCGAGGAGCACGACCTTGAGGACTTCGAACTCCTCGAGGCCATGGGACGCCAGATAGCCCTGTGCGTGCGCAGCTTCCGCCTTGGCGACGAACTGGCGGTGGCGCGCGAGATGGAGGCGCTGGGCCGCTTCGCCGCGCTGGTGATGCACGACCTCAAGAATCAGGTCTACGCGCTCTCGCTGCTGGTGGACAACGCGCGGCTGTACATCGCCGAACCCGAGTTCCAGCGCGACCTTGTGGAGACGCTCACCAACAGCGTCAGCAACATGCGCAACCTCATCTCGCAACTGACGCGCCTGCCGGGGCGCGAGAACCTGCATCTCGCCCCTGTCGACCTCATGGAACTGGCACGCGAGGCGTGCGCCAGCCTGCCGGGGGCGGACATCCGCTTCGAGGGCGCGGGGGTGCGGGCCGCGGTCGATGCGGAGCAGGTGTCGAAGGTGCTCGTGAACCTGTGCCTCAACGCCATCGAGGCCGACCCCGCGGGGCCGGTGGTGGTGCGGGTGGGTGTGAACGGCGGCCCGCTCATCAAGGTCGAGGACTCGGCGGGCGGCATCGACCCCGCCCTGTTGCGCGACGGACTGTTCAAGCCCTTCAGATCGACCAAGAAGCGCGGCATGGGCATCGGCCTGTACCATTGCCGCAAGATCGTCGAGGCGCACGGTGGCACCATCGGCGTGGAGTCGCAGCCCGGACGCGGCAGCACCTTCACCGTGCAGTTCGCCCGGAGGGAGGGCTGACGGTTCGGTGAAGGATGACGTGACGGGAGCGTAAGGGCGGCGCGTAGCCGGGGCATATGACTGGCAGGGCATGGCAGCGGGACGTGCCAGCGGGACGTGACAGGTGCGCGTGTCCGGCGGGGGTGTCCGGCGGGTGGAGGGAGACGGAGGTGGTGACGGGCGCGGCGAAGGCGCGACATCTTCGGCCTTGCGAGGGGCGTCGTGCCGTGTCCGGGTCGACCCGGGGCGATGCAGGCGTCACCCGGCACTCGTCACCCGGCGGCGTTCGGCGGTGCGTACCCGGCGGGCCATGTCGGCCGCGTCCGAGCGGGGGCCACCCGCTGGCGTACGGTCGGGAGTCACCGAAAGGCGTGCCGGGAGTGCAAGGGCGGCATCGCGCGGCGCGGTGCGTCGTCACCGGAGGGCATCGGGCATCATCGTACAACACGGCTTTGCGACGACGAGGGGATGATCATGTACCGCAATATCGTGTTCAAGGGCGGGGGCATCAAGGGGCTGGCCTACGCCGGGGCCTTGCGCGCCATGGGGCGGCACGGGATGTTGCGGGATGTGCGCCGCACCGCCGGGACGTCGTCGGGAGCCATGGCCGCCGTCTTTCTCGCACTGGGGGCCACGCCCGACCAGATGGTGGACATCCTGCTGCGCACCCCGTTC
The DNA here is from genome assembly GCF_000195755.1 of Nitratidesulfovibrio vulgaris str. Hildenborough. Taxonomy (NCBI): domain Bacteria; kingdom Pseudomonadati; phylum Thermodesulfobacteriota; class Desulfovibrionia; order Desulfovibrionales; family Desulfovibrionaceae; genus Nitratidesulfovibrio; species Nitratidesulfovibrio vulgaris. Next base: position 85,573 of record NC_005863.1, read on the forward strand.
CACAAGTTCATGGACGGTTCGCGCTGGCTTGGCGGCGACTTGCAGCGACTGGTGCGCGATTTCGGCTGGTTCAAGGGCGAAGTGCTCGAACGCTGGGCGCGGTCGAACATCGGCGTGCTGACCGGAAAGCCGCACATGACCTTCGGTGAACTGCGCCAGCGGGCCGATGTCGAACCGGGGCGCTTTCTCGACCTCACGGTGGTGGGGGCCAACCTCTCGCGCGAGACGCCCGAACTCTTCAACGCCGAACGCACGCCCGACACCCCCATCCACGAGGCCCTGCGCATCTCCATGAGCATCCCGCTGTTCTTCACGGCGGTGCGCAACAGCCGGGGCGAGGTGCTGGTGGATGGCAGCGTCATCTGGAACTACCCCATCTCGCTGTACGACCGCGCACGCTACGTGATGCACGGCGATCACGTGCGGGGCGATGCCGGACACGGCGAAGCGGGGCGGAGCGGGGCGACGCGGGATGCTGCGGGGCGGTGTGATACGTCGGGCTGGAATGTGCCACCGAGAGACGCAAGCCGGGTACGCGCGGGGCAGGGTGATGCGGTGCACGGCAGCGCCGTGCGGGGCGAAGATGGTCCGGGCGATGCATCACCGGATGCTTGCGGGCGTCGCCTCACTGGACAGGGCAACGCGATGCACGGTGAGGACGGGCAGGCTGACACCCCGCCGGGTGAGTCCAGACAGGGCGATGCGAGGCAGAACGTTGCCCTACGGGGTGACGCCGCTCCCGGCGAATATGGTCCGGGCGAATATGGTCCGGGCGATGCCAGACCAGGCGAAGCAGGACGCGGCGTAGCGAGGGGGGATACACCTCGGCAGGGCAAGGCCGGTCGGGGTGATGCGGGGCAGGGTGATGCATGTCCGCACAATCCCGACGCCGTGACCTTCAACCGCGAGACGCTGGGCTTCATGGTCGAATCGCGACACGGTGAGGAGTTGCTTCACCACGACGTCACCCCCGTGGCGGACTTCCGCACCTACCTGCGCTCCATTCTCGGCTTCATCACCGACAGCATGCACAGCGCCTACCTGTCGGAACACGACTGGAAGCGTACCGTGCTCATCGACGCACTGGGGGTGCGTACCACCGACTTCCAGATCTCGCGCGAACAGGTGCGCAGCCTCATCGACAGTGGCGACAGGTGCGTCGAGGCCTTCATTGCCAGCCGCAAGGGCTACCGTGATGGGGGCATGGCATGAGGGCGGGGATGCCGGGCGGGTGATGTCGTCCTCGGAGTACGCGCCCCGGTTGCGGCAGCGCACCAGCAGGACCATCGTCCCGGAAGCGTCATGCTGGCGAACATGGTGAGCAGTCCCTGTCTCAAGATTCGCATGACAGATAGATTACTGCAGAAGGCCTTGGAGACGCCTCCGGTGACGCGATGAAGATTGCACCTGCGGTCGCATCGGGTTTCATGATGTCGATGCATCCTGCTTGGCCTTGCAGAAGGCAAGCAAGGTCATGCGCTGGCGGATGGACGACGACCATGCCTTTTGCGTGGCAGCATGTCCGGCGTGGTATCCTCCATGTACGGCCTGTCTTTCCGCGAGACAGGTGCGAACGGTTGCATGTCATGCCCCATCGGAAAACAGGAAGCGACGGAATTTTACGGTCATCGAGTGCATTGTGTGGGGCATTCGACTCGAGAATGCCTGAAATATCGCGTCGGGTGCGAGACCGGGATGTGCCGTCATTATTCTCTTCACACCCCGGTGCAAGAGAATGTACGCAAAAGCAATGGCCATGGAGATGATGACTATGCCCGGTGTGCGAATGAATACGAGTTTGAGTAGATTGGTGCTGTACCCTATCGGGACAATAGACATCACTGCCGTGTGGAATATGTAGATGTACCCTGTGGTGGAGGCGATATGCTTCAGCATGTTCGTAGAAGTGTCGCCGAAATGGAGGTTCTTGAAGAGCAAGAACAACGATGCCGTGTAGACCATGATGAAGGGATTGTTACTATAGTAGAAGAATTCGCTGAGTGAACCTGTATGCATCGAGAGTGCGAATCCCGACAGCGTGGCTAGGACAAGGCCAGATGCAGCACATATGACAAGTGCCCTTGTATTGAAACGTCTCGTCGTTGTCGCCAGCAAGTGCCCAAGCACGAAGTACCCTACGAAGTAGGAACCATAAAGCATGTTGTCGATGTATGACTTGTACAGCCCAAGGATATTGGAGAATAGCGGATTCATGATGCTGAAGAAGACCCAGAGCATTACGAACAGTTTCTCCATGGACCTGTTCTTTGCCAGCTGCTGCAGTATCGGCGCCACAAGAACAAGCCCGATGAGCATGAAGAAGAACCACATCCCCGAACCGAAACCGTCGTAGTAGTCATACACAATGCCCTTCAGCAAGGGCGTGGGGATGTTAAGATAGATGGCAAGTCCCTTGGCGATGACAAGGCCGAGAAAGAGATAGCCCGCATAGCTTGTCAGGTACTTGCCGTAGAAGCGCTTCACATCGGTGAGTGATTCTGTCGTTCGCGAAAGAAGGACGGCCCCGCTGCACATGATGAAGGCCGGTACTGCAAAGCGGGCCATCATTGAAACGAAATGGGATGAGAACCAGTCAAGACTCGCGGTGAATGTGCCAAGTTTGAAGCCTACGACGTGGATGATTACAACGAAATAGATGGAAACGATCTTCAATGCATCGAGATAGGCCAATCGTCTTGTGGTGCTCATGGGTGTAACCTCCTTGCTACGTAGATGCAGGGCGTCTGGAAAACGATGCCGTCACCATTTTCGAGCGTCCTTTGTCCAGTAGCCATAGGCCCACCATGGGCGCGAGGGGTCGCGTTCGTCGGGGTGGAAGAGAGTCACGACGTTGGCGTCAGGCGCGTTGAGAACGATAAGCTTGTAGTTCGTTCCGTCAGACCTGTAGAGAAACTGTACGTTGTTTTCAGCTGTCTCTATGGGAAGAAAGTCTTGCTGTACGGGGTAGCTGCCTTTTTCTTTTCTTTCGGCTTCTATCGTGTCGCGCAACGAGGCTGCGTGTTCAAGGAGCTTGCTCGCGACTTCAGGGCGATGTTGATAGTATACGAAGCATATGTGCCATATGGAGAGAAAAACCACCATGACAGGTATAAAAGAAATGGCAGATACTCTTGCACCATGTTGCGCGGGCTTGTTACGCAGCGCATGGAACGCAAAGGCAAGAGCCACTGTGGCCCATAGAGCGCACATGATATACACTTGGGCGTAGGTGTTGGCGTGGATGAATGCCTGCTTGCCTGCCACTTCCGGGCTGGTGCGAGGCAGGAAGGCGAAAGCCGGGCCATAACCGATGGCCACCCGAAGGAAACTCGGATGCTCCATCCAAGCTATCGTCCTGTAGAGGTTGTCCCGTGCGCTCACCCCTTCCTTGAGCCCGAATTCGTTGATGGGGGACTGGGTATACCCCCACGCAGGATTTGAGTTGAAGGCTACCGGGGCTAGCGTGCCGAAAATCGATGTGACCAGAAGCGCTGCGATGACGACCCGCGAGACGACACTCTTCTGTGCACCTGCCCGCAGCCGCCAAAGGGTGAAGCCGAGAAAACCCAGAGGGACGAGAGGATAGAGGTATCTGAACCCGTAGGCTGAACCGGGCATGCGCCACAGCAGTACGGCGGCTATGGGGCCTGCCATGTAGAGTACGGCGAGAAGAGTCCATGCTATCCAGAGTGTGCGTTGACCGTGCCGGCGGGCGGAGGTGCCTCCATGGAACAGGAGTGCCCCGACCCCGAAGAAGGCAATCGGCATGAAGCACCACAAGGGGAAGCTGTTGCCGACGAGGATGACCGGCAGCAGGGCAAGCCGCGAAGCCACAAGGGCTATCACGTCGCCCACGAACGCGATGAAGGTCGTATAGACCGGCACGTAGGAGTATATGTTGCCGTACGAGTCGAGTTTCGGTGCAGGCCCGGCATAGATTCCGTACATGAGCGCTATGGCCACGGCAAAGCATGGCACGAGGGCAAGCACGTACTGTGCCGTCTTGGCCAGAAACGTTCTCCTGTCGAATGTCTGCATGGTCAGCATCAGACCAAGCAGTGCCAGAGGCGGGAACAGGACGGGGAAAATGGCGTGCAGTCTGGTGAGCCATGCCAGCGTGACGGCGATGGCGGCCAGCAGCGCGTACAGCCACTGCCTTCTGGACTCTTCGCGGTACAACTGCACGGATGCGAAGAAGCACAGGGCGTAGTTGAAGAACTCGAACGCGTGCGCCATGAGCGGACGCATGAGTACGTAGAAGAGGATGCCCGTCCCCGTGCACAACAGAAAGACGAATGCCGGAGAGATGTCGATGAGGGAGCGCAAGCCCCGGTAATAGAGGTAGGCCCCCATCAGAAAATAGAATGATGACGATAGCCCGACCGCGAAGAAGGCCCACGACCCGAAATACTGGGCATGGTTCTGTATGACGGGATGCTCCGCCATGCGGTCGAATATCGAGAAGAACGCCACGAAAGGCGCAGAGAGTACGCCAATGCCCGGAGGTACGGGCGGGGTTCCCCTGTAGGACTTGGCGTATTTTCCGAGTGACACCTCGTTCATGTAGTCGAGGTCGAAGTCCAGCCCCATGGTGAAGCTGTGCCCAAGCGTGCAGGCGTCGTCATGGATTGCCTCTTTCGAATACCACCATGCATTGGCTCCGATTGTATAGGAAAGGCAGAAGACGGTGCCGATGACGAGAATGATGCCTATGGCGTCTTTCCATGCATAGCGGGATGGCATGACAGTTCCTTGCGATTGATGGTGCGTGCCTGTTGTCTGTCGATCACGCTGTCTTGCGTACGATGATGATGCCCTGGGTCAGGCCCAGTCGATAGCTCATGCCCTGCTTCAGGATGGTCCCGTGGCGGCTGGCTGTTCTGAGGACTTCATCGAACGTGAGGGGGCGTTCATCATGGAAGGGCCACCGCCCGATGAATTCGAGAAGCCCGCGTGTGAGCCTGTACAGCCATGTAGGCGTGGGGAACGAGATGTAGACGGTCCCCCCGGGTCTGGCGAGGGCGAAGTGTCTGTCTATCATGGTTGCGGTATCGGCTTCGTCGAAGTGTTCGATGAGTCCGAAGCTGATAACGCAGTCGGCCGTCTCGTGATATTCGGTGAGGTCATCTTGAAGGATGTCACGTTGTATGTATGCCGTATTCGGGTCGCCTGAAATCTTGCGCGCAAAGGCCTCGGTGGGGGCGCACCTGTCGACGAGGCTCAACCGTGCATGCGGGAAGAGGCTCTTGAAACGGTCATAGAAGATGGAATTGGCGCCGCCAAGCTCGACGAGGCTCTTCAGGCCGGGAGCGAATCGGGCCATGTCCTTCTTGAAGCTTGCGAAGGCAAGTTTCGAGGTGATGTCGGAGCATGTGCTTCTCGTGTCATAGTACGTGCACCAGTCCGTAACGCGCATCTCCCCCGGGCATCCTTCTGCTTCGTGAAGATGAGTTCGCGCTGGATGATGAAGCTGAACAGGAAAAGGACACACTCTATGAAGATCTTTGCGGCATAGACATTGGTGCCGGACGCCGCAAGAGCCTTGATGGAGACATAGGCGATGCTGCCCATCAGAAGGACGGTGAGGGCATACAGGAGGAGCGTGACGGAATGGCGCCGCGTGGAGCGGAACACGATCTCCCTGTTGACGGTGTAGTTGAAGGCACCCGCGCACAGCCGCGCAAAGACGATGCTGAGCCCCACGCTTGAACTGAGGGCGAAGAACGCGCCGAAGACGAGGTAGTCTATGGCGAAGGTCAGCAGCGCGGAGATGTTGAACCGGAGGAACACCATATAGATCTTGATGGAGTCCCAGAACGGGTTGAAGCTGGATGTCGCATTGTTGTCGATGTAGACGGTTTCGATGGGCAATTGTCTTAAAGGGATCTTCTGCTCGCAAACGGTCATGAGCATGTCCAGTTCGAAGTCGTAGCCACCAGACTTGAGTCTGAGCAACGAAGTGAACAGGAACGATGGGATGCCACGTAGACCGGTCTGCGTGTCTGTGATGTCGACGCCTGCGAGAAAGCGTGCGACGCTACGGGTCACGGTGTTGCCGAACCTGCTGCGGAACGGAACGGACTCCCCGTCGAATGCCCGCACCCCCAGCACCAGTTCCCGCCCGCCCGCCTGAAGGGCCTTTGCAACGGCGATGCAGTCCTTGGCGAGGTGCTGACCGTCAGCGTCCAGCGTCACAGCCCCCACGGTTTCGGGGTGGTTGACGGCGATGTGGTTGATGCCCGTCTTGAGTGCGTTGCCCTTGCCGAGATTCGTCGCATGGCGCAGGACGGTGACCCCCATCCCCTCCAGGGCGTCGAACAGGTGCCGGTACTCCATGCCGCTACCGTCATCGACGCAGACGATGGCATGGAACGTGCCCGACTCTCCGAGTTCACGGACAATCCCGAGAAGACCGGGCGTGGGCTTGTAGGCGGGGATAAGTGCGACAGGCAGCATGAAGCCCTCAGGGGCTGGTGCGTCATCGTGTCTGGGAGTGGTGTCCACGGTGGGGGAGGTGCTCATTTCGTTGCCTCCACGAACAGGCTTTCAGGTTTGTATGGGCTGCCGTCGTTGCAGGTATCCAAAGCATACGAAGAGAAACCGGGAATGGCCGACTCTGCCGCCGTCATCCGCCGAATCCGTGTAAAGCCGACCTGCCTGAGCAGCAGTTCAAGCGAGACCTCGTCATACATCCACAGGCGCGGTTCGCCCGAAAGTCTGAACCTGCCGAGACGTTCATGGTCTGTCTCCCGAGGCGGGGGCGGGGTGAGCGGATGTCTCTCCGGCGCGAAGGCGTAGCGCAGGCGTTGCCAGAATGTGGGGTGCGGTGCGTCGTCGGGCGTCGTCGTGTCGCTTTGCGGGGGCTGCACATCGGGGGCACCCCGTCCATGCTGCTGCAGGGCGAGGATGCTTCGCACCGCCTCCACGCCATTGGTTTCGAACACATATCCAGCTGCGGGCATGGGGTCGTACATCCGGAAGCGGAGCATCTCCCCGCCCGGTTCATGGCGGCAAAGCTGGTCGATGAGGTTGATCACCGCATAGTCATGCCGTGCCAGCGCATCGTCTCCGGTGGCCCCTGCGGCAAGGGCCGCACGGGCGTCTTCGAAGGCTCTGCGGTAGTTCTCCGTCAGCCAGAGAAGATCGGCGACGACGAGGCGAAGCACCCCGCCGTGACGGATAACCCTGTGGCATTCCGAGAGAAAGCGCGATGCCTCGGCGCGGTCGAAATGTTCCAGCACGTGTGAGGCGTAGATGGCGTCGGCATGTGCATCGTCGAACGGCAAGGGCTGTCTCAGGTCATGGGGCAGCACACCGGGGGCGGTCGTCGCGAGGTCGACGTTGACCCATCCCTCGCAGACGCGTTCGCCGCATCCGAGATTGAGGTACGTTCCATCCGGACGGGGGCGGATGGAAGGCATCGCGTTGCCACGGCGTTCGGCGGCGCGTCGTTCGCAAAAGGTGTGCAGCCCTTCCTGCCACTGGCGGATGGCGTCGCGGGGGAGGGTGATGGTCGAAGGGCCGTCGTGTCGTCCCGCGTGCCAGCGCCTGATGCCGTCCATGTCGTCCCGCGCGACCACGGCAAGCCCTGTCTCTCGGGCAATCTCCTTCGCGCGGTTGTCGACATGGAGGATGAGTGAGCTGTGCCCCTGCTCAAGACTCCAGATGCCGGCATGAAGCCGCGTGCCCACATAGTCCCATGTGTCGCGGGCGGCGAGCACATCGAGGCTCGATGGCTGATGCCCCAGTATCTCGATGTGTTCGCGGTGCTCCTCGAAGGCGGGCAGCGACGTGATGTACTCCATGTCGTGGCTGCCCTGCGGAAAGAAGACGAGGCCTTCGGGGTAGAGGGCGGCGAGGGTGCGTATCAGGGCGTCATCCGCCGGGCTTCTGGAATAGTCCGTGAGCGTGAAGAGGCAGGCTTTCGCCGCACCTGTCCGGGCCGTCTCACGTCCGTGCAACTGCCACAGCGTGGGACAGGTGGTGTTGTACAGCCCCCCGACCCGGCACTGATGAAGTTGCGAGAGGCTGTAGCCGTCGCGAAGCGAATGCGGCCCCGCAGGCGCAAGCACCTTGCGATAGAACCACGCGGTCTGGGCATCGGGTTCATCCTGATACTGCCACCAGCCCACGCCGCAGAGTACCGCATTGAAGGCGGGCGGGTCGGCGTGGCGTAGCGGGTCGTCGAACAGCTTCCACTGGTTGTAGTGCCCGATGTGCGACGAAAGGAGATTGGTGCCGGCGACAAGGTTGAGGTCGGCATCCACGGCGCGTTCGAGCAACTCCCGTGCGGGTGGAGTATGGGTCGAGATGCGTTCTATGGTGGCGTCGGGAAACAGGTCATCGACGATGCGATCGACACTTTTCCTGATGATGAGGTCGCCGAGATTGGTACTCGGTCGCCCTTCATTATCCTGAAGGGCCGGGTCGAAGATGTTGATGCGTGTCATGGCTACGTCCTAGGCTCCTGCCCCGTTTCCGTGTGTGTGTCGCGCCGTTGCCGTAAAGCGCGGCATGGGGCCTTCGGCCCGCCGGGACACGGTCATGGGTGCATTCCGAGGCGGGATTTCGTGCCCCTGTAGACGCGGCGCAAGGCCATCCATACCGGCGTGGGGAGTTCCCTGCGCAGCCAGTTCTTGAACGCACTGCCGGGCCGCGGGTCTGAAACGGGGATGGACGGTTCTGCCTCGTGCGCTTCGGTATGCGCGAAGAAGATGTTCTTGCCGAGACGTCCGGGCGCAAGCAGGCCTGCCTCTTCGAGATTGGTGTGAAAGCTGTGATACTCCGCCTGCAGGCAGCGGCTGTTCCGTGCGTAGAGTGCCGCCCATGTGCCGAGGCTGGCCCGCAGGTTCGCGTCCGCATGCAACTGGTGCAGCCTCGTGATGAGGGCGTCAGGGGTCTCGTCCACGAGAAAACCTGAAACACCGTCCACGACCGCGTCTGGCAACCCCGTGCAGCGGTAGGCGAGGGAGGGGATGCCGCAGCAGGCGGCTTCCATGAGTGTCTGCCCGAACGTTTCGGCATGGCTGAAGCTCACCACCACGTCTGCCGCACGGTAGGCCGTAGCAACGGCTTCAGGGTCATGCAGGTAGCCGAGGGCCGTGAGTATGGGGAAGCGTGCGATCATCTCCTGTTCGACCACGCCGAAGCATATCACCTGAAGGTTCTCAAGCCCGGCCCCTGAAAGAGCCTCAAGACCCTCCACGGAACCCTTGAACGGCGACGAGAAGTCGACCATGGGCATGAGGACCACGAAGGCGTCCATGTCCAGCCCGAGTTGGCGGCGCGCTTCGAGCCTGTCTCCGGGGTGGAAGATGGATTCGTCGCAACCGAGGCGAAGCAGCCGCGCCTCATGCCCGGGCGTGGTGCAGCCATCATGCTGGGCGCGTGTCCAGTTGCTGTTGGCCAGTGCGAGAAACGTGTCGCGGGCCATGACCTCGCGCTTGGCGTCCCATGCCTTGCGGATGTCCCCGGCGGCGATGGTGGGATAGGTGTCGGGGCTTGGGCAGGTGTGGTCGCACCCTGCAAGGTGTCTGACGCAGTCGAGAAAGCCGGGATGCGGGCAATGTCCGGTGAGCAGCCACAGGTCATGCAGGCAGAAGCATGTGGGCCAGCGGTCTGTAAGCCTGACGAGCATGTCCGAGTCGGCGATGGTGCAATGGAGATTGCCGCAGACGACGACATCGGGCTCGAAGGCCTCGATCTCGGAAATGATCCTCGCCGCAGTCGCCTCGAAAACATCGCGGGGACTCTGGAACCCCGTGGCCCATCCCCTGACCGTGTGCCCCGCCGAGGAAACGGCCGTGAAAAGGCGCTGGTGCGCGATACCCGCCCCGTACTGGAACCCGATGTCGTTGACGAAGGCGACCTTGAGGGGGGGCGGGGGTGGCGGAAGAGTGGTGCGCGTGATGGGCGGCAGGCCATGCGTGGTGCGCCAAGCATTGGCCACCGGGATGTATTCGTCGGGGGATGCGTCGGGGTTGTTGGTCTTCTGTTCTTCATGCAGGCGGAACATGGCGACGGGTGCGCCGATGACATGCAGTCGGGCACCGCATGAGGCGAAGCGAAGCCACATTTCGACATCCATGCAGTAATGGAGGTCCTCCCGCACTTGCCCGCCCGCCCGCTGCCACAGGTCGCGGGTGAACATGACCTCGGGCTGGTAGAAGAACTTGCCTGTCTGCCAGCCGCCGTAGAGGTCTGAAATCTCTTCCGCAGGCAGGGTGCCATCGGCGCAGGACGTGAGATGGGTCCCCAGATATCCCCCGTTCCGATACAGCTGGCAGCCTCCGGCTACCATGTCGGCACCGGACATGTGAAAGGCCATGGCCACAGCCGCAAGCGCCCCCGGGGCAAGCAGGTCGTCGCTGTTGAGCCATGTGACGATTTCGCCCGTGGCAAGGCGCATGCCCTTGTTGATGGCGTTCGACTGACCGGTGTCGGGCTCTTGTATGATGCGGGCGACGTGACCCCTGTATCTGTCAAGGATGGCGGCTGTTCCGTCCTTCGATGCACCATCGACGATGATATGCTCTACATCGGGGTATCCCTGTTCGAGAACGGAGATGATGGTCTCTTCGATGTACTTCGCATTGTTGTAGGACGGCGTGACGATGGATATGCGAGGCCATGCACTGCCGTCGGGAAGCGTGGATGGTATGGCGACGGGGTGCTGGTTTTTCCTGAAAGCTTTGAGCATAACGTTCCGATCACTTGCTGTTACAAGACACGTTTCGCCATGTCTTTGCCGTGGTTCATGATGTGAATCGCTGCGTCACTTGACGTTGTGAATGTATCACGTGACGTATCAATGGTATATGCCGTACATCATGGTGCTGGCTTGTCGAATGGCGCAACCTTGAGAAATCCATCCATCGCATTGGATGCAAGTCTCTCATCTGCGGGCCCATGCATCCCATGATGTTCTTGATTTATGATGTCATCCTCATATATATCTGTGTATCTTTGTGCAATGTTTTTTCCATTAAAACGGTTCATGGCGAACATCCGGGCTTTCTGACGGAGAGACTCCATGTCACTCGAAAGCAGCCTGTCGAGTGCTTCGGCAAGGTGTTGCGGCTGGTTGCCCGAGATGAAACCCGTTTCCCCGTCCTGGAAAGCCTCTGTGCTGCCACCCGCATCGAAGGATATGACCGGGGTTCCGCAACATTGCGCCTCGCAAAGGGTGTTGGAGAGGTTGTCGAGACGTGATGGATGCACGAAGACATCCGCCATGTTGTACCAGTCCACCAGTGATTCCGCATCGAGGCTTCCGACATGCCGCGTGGGGAACGATGCCAGCAGGTTCGCCCCGCCTGCACCGAAGAGTACGAGTTCGAATGAGATGTGCGGACGTCTCTGTGCGAACTGTTCCATCGCTTCGACCATGCACCCGATGTTCTTGCGGGGATTGTCGAGGGACTCGACGCCGGTGAGTACGATGAACGTGTCCTTCTCGACCCCGTACTGGCTACGCAGGCTTGCCCTGTCGCGCGGCGCGAAAAGGGTCGTGTCGTGCGTGTTGGGAATGACAGCGACCTTCTTCCCGGTGAAGAGCGGGCTTCGGCGGGCTTTGTCGGCCAGCCATGCGCTGGGGCTGACCATGGTGATGTCGAGTTCACGGTACAGAAGGCGTTTGAACCGGTGCGCCTGCAAGCTGACATCGTTGGGGGCAGGATGCGCCAGCAGGGGACAGTTGCCGCATTCATGCTCATACCGTTCGCATGAGACATGATAGTGACAGCCACCCGTGAAGGGGTTCATGTCGTGGAGTGTCCACACGAGCTTCTTGTTCCGCAGCAGCCTGAAGAGGGCGGGGGAGTAGAGGATGCCTGACGCCCAGTGGAGGTGGACGACGTCGGCGGCCTCGACGATATGGTCGGGCAATGCCGGAGAGGCGAGAAGTGTGGACGTGTCGGAAAAGAGCTCACACGCGCCTTGTTCGCGTGTTTCGGGCGTGGAGAGTGTGCTCCAGTACCGGAAGAGTGGAGACATGAAGGGCGTTGCGTCAGGTCGCTGGTAATTGAGCGCCACATGCCCCGGCTGCACGGGGTCGCAGCAGGCGAGGGTGCATGCATGTCCGTACTCGACAAGTGCGGAATGGAGGCGCTGTGCCGCATAGGTCGCCCCGCCTGCGGGCAGCGCCGTGATGGTCAGTATGTTCATTGGCGGGCCATGTCTCCTGAAGTAAGGCTCCTGATTCGGGGCGGGCGGCACCTGTCCGCCCAGCCAGCGTCCGGGGCATGACGCCCCGTCCTGCGGTGTGCACGGCGGCTAGTCGCCGGGCCGGTGTACGTCCGTCTCCTGTCCGTCAGCCTTGGTGCGGACGAGGTGAACCCGGGCGTACCGTTCGCGGATGAATTGTCCGTTCGAGGCTTCAAGGAATTCGTCAACCGCCCTGCGGCATCCGCTGTAGTGGTCATAGTCGTCGATGATCATGCGGCCCCCCGGTGAGATGTGGGGGGCGATACGCTCAAGGCAGGTCTTCACCGACTGGTACCAGTCGCAATCTATGTGAGCCAGCGCCACCGGCCCGGAAGGGTAGAGGGTGTTCTCGTAGAGGCCGGGGACGAAGGTTATGCCATGTTCGGCAGGGGGCAGTCCGAGAGCGACGAAGTTGTCCTGCACATTCTTGAGCAGGTCAGGTTCGTAGCCGTAATAGCGCTTGCCGTTGAGCCCCGTGGACTCTCCGGCGGCAATGACCGCAAAACGGGCACGTGCCTCTTCGCCATCGTTGCTGCCGGGGGGCGGGATGCACCCGAAGACATCGAAGACATGCAACGGTCGCTCTTTAGCCTTGGCCGTGGCAAGAACCATGGTCGACCCGCCGAGGGCACACCCGGCTTCGATGATACAGCCCGGGATTGCCGCCGATTCGATGAGCCCTACGGTCTCGGCGAGCCCGTGCAGGGCTCCCGGTTCGAGATACGAAAGCCCCTCGTCGAGCACATGCCTGATGACGGCGGTCCTGCCAGTGCCGGAGGGCACCCCCCCGATGCGCTCTGCCATCTCGTCGTCGACGAGTCGGGGCAAGGGGGTCTGCGCCGTCCATTCCTCGATTCCGCTCACATCCAGCACGGCAAGGCTGCAAAGCCGCCACCAGACGATGCCGGGAAGCTGCTGCGGGAGTTTCTGCAGGTCGACAAGCTCACGCAGCAGGGGGCTTCGGTGCACAAGGGGCATGAGGTCTGCCTGCAACTGTGGCAGCTTGGAGCTGATGTCCGTGTAAAGCCCCCGTTTTATCTGGTGAAACCGCAATGATTCAGGGATGGCGGGGAACAGCTGCCGTGCGAGTCCCTTAAGGTACCCGTCCTGACACAGGTCCTTCAGCGGGACGCTGGCACAGAACTCGTACAGCCGCGTATCCAGCAGGGGAACCCGTTCTTCAATGCCGTGGGCCATGGAGTTCCGGTCGGCGTCCCGCAGCAGGTATTGCAGTTCATATGTGAACAGGGATTTCTGCTGTTGTTCCCCCCACGAAGAGGCGCCGACGAATGTCGAAATCCATTCTTCAGGGTCGGCGATGGTGTGCTTGAGGTGCAGGGCTGCGATGTCGTGTGCGTAGTCGTTTGCCCAGCCTAGCGGGTGGCTGTAGCTGTCCCATGTGCTTCTGATGGTGCGTCTGTCCTGCATGAGATGCCTTGACTGACGCAGACACCACCAGATGAGAGACATGATTCGTCTCTGTGCGAGCATGTCGCGAACGACAGCCGGATAGTACCGTTGATAGCCGCAGAACAGTTCGTCGCCACCGTGTCCGCTCATGGACACGATGACACCCAGCTTGCGCATTTCACGATACAGATGGAACTGGTTGTACGACCCCCAGAAGAGCGAAGGCTCGTCGTTGAACAGCATGTAGCGGACGATGTCGGCCGTGGGAATGGCGTCGGGATGCCGTATGGGGTTGACATGAAGCCCCAGTTTGTCAGCCAGCGCCGTGATGAGCGGAAATTCGTCGAGCATTGAAGAACTGGCAGCGTCGATGGAATAGCACTCAGGGGCGATGCCTTCCGCGACAAGGGCAGCCGCCACGTTGGCGGAATCGATCCCCGAACTGAGACACAGCCCGACATCACGGTCGCTGCGCATCCGTATGCGGCATGACTGGCGAATGAGCCCCGCCCCTTCGTCGACGAGTTCGTGAAGGCTACGCGGTGTCTCCGTGATTCTGGGCGCGTAATAGCGTGTCACCGACGGCTCATCGTCGGGGCTGGCGAGCGTAAGGCAGTGACCGGGCGGGATTTGCCTGATGTTCTCGAAGAAGGTCCGTCCCTGCGGGGCAGTCGTCAGCGCATAGGAAAGATAGGCGGAGGCCACGTCCGGGTCCCACTTTCGCAGCACCAGTCCGCTGGCGGATATGGCCTTGATCTCCGAGGCGAAGATGAGGAAATCGTGCGTGACGGCGTAGTGGAACGGCTTGACGCCGTAGTGGAACGGCTTGACGCCGAACGGGTCGCGTGCGGCGAAAAGACTGCCACGGCTGGCATCGAAGATGGCGAAGGCGAATATGCCGTTGAACCGTTCAAGGCATCCTGCGCCCCAGTGGCGGTAGGACGCAAGAAGCACCTCGGTGTCTCCGGAGGTCTCGAAGTGCTCGCCGAGTGCGGTCAGTTCACTTCGAAGTTCGATATAGTTGAAGAGCTCACCATTGAAGACGATATGCAGGTCCCCCCGGCGTAGCGGCTGGGCCGACTTGTCGGAGAGGTCGAGAATGGACAGCCTTCTGTGGCCAAGCCAGACCGGCGCGGGTTCCAAGCCGGCTGCGAGGGCGTCAGCCGAGTGGCGTCGTCCTGCCGCGAAGGCCCCGGTCGACTGCCGCCGAAAGGATACACCGTAACCGGCGTCAGGCCCACGATGCTCCTGACTGGTGAGCATCCTGTTCAGGGGCTGGCTCGATACGTTTCTGTCTTTGCGAGATATGATGCCTGCAATGCCGCACATGAATGCCTCTATGGAAGCAGGGATGCCGCAGGGTGCACGTGTTGCATCCTTGCTGGCGCACCTGGGTTGATCGCGAGAATGGCCCGGTAGCTATCTGAAAAGCGTGAAGATGCTACGCCTTGCCGAGTAGCCGAACCTGTCCATCCAGAGCCTGTTCCGGCTCATGAAGTAGTCTATTTCAGATTTCTTGATCGACCATGGAACGCTGACCTTGCCCCTTCTGAAATAGTTCTTCCCCATGCCTTGCAGCGTGTCGAACGGGTTCACCCATTTGCGAAGCATGGGCAGACCTGTGAAGTCTGCAATCCTGTCGATGTTCTCCTGTGCTGCCGGAGACAACAGGTCTTCATAACGAATGAGCAATGTATTGGGTCGATCCATAGGAGACCATGCTTCTATGTGGGCAGACCATGTGGGGAATGCCGTCCCGTCGACCACCTGCTGCCAGGTGCACTGCACATTCTCTATTTTCGCCAGATAGTGGCGGTATGAATCGGTCGCGATGAGACCGTTGCGTATGATATAGATGGCCCGGTCGTCGCTCTCCGGTTCTTCATGGGTCTTGACGACCGTGACATGCTGTTCCGCACGTGCCTTTTCGAGAAAGTCGTCAAGTTCACCCCCGAATGGTCGCGCACCCATGAATTTGGCGATGTCGACATTGGAGTACTCGTTCGTACGTTCATATTTCGAGTAGGTTTCAAGCCCGAAACAATGGTTGAAAATCGTCCGTAGCAGCGAATTGCCAGACCGGGGAAAGGATGTGAGCCAGACAAGCATGTTGCGACCTTCTTCTATTCTGTGTTTCGTATGCTACTTGCCCATGGGACAATGATTTCCGGATGCAATGCCCATCCAGTTGACACGTCACCTGCGAAGAAGGCGGTTCCACAACTTTTTGAGTGTGAATCCGGTTTTCTCATCCTGTGGTGAGAATTTGACGAAGGCAGCTTCCTTGTCGGACTTGCGTTCGCTGAACCGGTACCCTTCCGCATAGGCCGAAACGTACTCCGAATTCACATATGTAGAGAGCCTTCCTATGCACATGGCGCATCTCTGCCGGTACGGGCTTGCCGGGTCGGTTCGCATCTTCCTGTAGTAGCGTATGATTTCATCGAACGGCGCTTCGGAGATATGTTTCATCCATGAAGACGAGAGCGACGACCATTCAGCCTGATAGTTGCCTGTGCATGGTGCCACATAGCCGTTCGTCATCAGTACCGGAGTGATGAGACTGTTGAAACAGGCATGGGTCTTTACGGGCATGACCTTGTCTTCATGCATCGGAATACATTGGAACCAGCCCACCTGTTCAGCAAAGAACGAGAATGTATCTATGCCGAATTCTTTCCAGAATTCGAGGATTTCGTCTTTGCGGGTCTTGACCTCGTCGAACCAGCCACTCTGTACCCCGATGATCATGCCTGAACCGGCCTCGTCCCTGACGCGCATCAGATTGCGGAGGTTGGCGAGAATCCTGTCGTAGTCAGCCCCAAGCCTGATGCTCTCGACGATTTCCTTTGTGTGCCCGTCGATGCTGAAGAGCACTGCGCCGACACCGAGCTCGACAAGTTCCCGGGCCACCTTGTCATCCACCAGCATGCCGTTGGTGAGGATGCGGACATGCAACCCCCTTCTGATGGCCTCGCGGATGTAGGGCATGGCCTTCTTCGATACGAACAGTTCACCTGTGCCGCAGAAGAGAAGGTCGTCTCCGGGCTTCCTCTGGTCGAGGAAGAGGTAGTAGTCCTCTTCTTTCAACTCTTGCCGTTCGGTCTTGCCCCGGCTCGCTGCGAAGTCGTAGCGCGAGTCGTCACCATGGAACGAGCACCCCCGGCATCGCAGGTTGCAGAAGTCCGTAACGCTCACCATGGTATGGTGGTAGAATGTGGAGAAGAGGAAGACGACCTCGAATGCGTCGTTGTAGTCCAGAAGGACAGGGTTGCTGCTGTAGAAGGCAGTCATGTCCAGGGCGGCAACCTTGTCCGCGAACGAGTCTCCCCATCGTGCCGGGTCGACGATGATCGTCTTTGGCAGGACTTCGGAGGTCAGCATGGGGGCTTTCCATTCCTTGTCCTCCATGAAACGTCGCGCGTCGACGGTGCGTATGGCATCAGTGCCCAGCCATTCAGTGGCATGGTCACTGACATAGGCAAGAAAGTCGTCTCCGGCGTCTCCGAAATGGATGACGACGGGGAGTCCGCCGCGCTGTATTTCGCGAAGTTCGTCAGGACCGAGCGCCTTGATTCCTTCAAGGGAGAAGATCGAAGACATCGTGTATCCCTTCATTATTGTGATTGTGAAGTGCGGAATGAAATGTCCGTTTCAATGTCTACAAGACCTATGAATGGAATCTGTAGACCATGCGACGGCTTGCAGACTACGAACGATCCAGCTTTCAGCAGACTGAAAAGCGGTTTGCCGGATGCAATGAGCGTCTCTGCAGAAATATACTCCAGTTGCTCTGCTATCCATGAAGGGTGCTCGCCAATCCCCACGCTGAAAGTATAGTCGCCGCAGGCCACCGGAAGCCTCATCTTCCAGCAGAGACGTAAGCGAACGTCGCGGCCGAGCGTTGCCGGAATGCCCGAACGGGTGAGGAGGGAATTGGTGCAATAGAGGGGCAGGTTGTCCTTGGTGTTGATCGTGAGCCCTATGGCCAGTTGTTCGACATCGCGAAGCGTCGTGACTTCGATGAAGAAATGGGCGTATTGCCCCTGTTCGAACATCCGGCATGGACTACCGGCAGGGGTGCACAGGGCAACCCTGTCTATCCTGACGCTCTCTTCTTCGGCCACGATGGACTGTGCAGCATCCAGTGGGAGGAAGGCCTCGTCGGGAGGCCAGAAGTCCATGTCCCCCGCCTCGTCAACGCTGGCGGAGTGCGAGGCCGAAGCCGTTCGCGTCTCGTCGCTGACTGCAGCGGAGGCCTCGAGGCCCTTCGCCAGCGTAGGGCGGCTGTTCCCATAAAGCCGAAGCCCCGTTTCGACTTCGCCCTGATGGGTCACCCTGCCGTTTTCCAGAAGGATGACCGACGAACAGTATTTGCGCACCGCCTGTACGTCGTGGGTGACAAGCAGAATGGCAACCCCCTTGTCCAGAAGGCCCGCCATGTGGGCATGGCATTTCTGCTGGAAAAAGATGTCGCCCACCGCAAGCGCTTCATCGACGATGAGGATGTCGGGAGAAAGACATGCCTGCACAGCGAAGGCGAGGCGGACGAACATGCCGCTGGAGTAGGTCTTGACGGGCTGGTCGAAGAATTCGCCGATCTCTGCGAAATCGCGAATCTCGTCGAGCCGTTGCTCCACCTCGCGTGTAGACAGGCCGAGTGCCGTGCCGTTCACGAAGACGTTCTCCCGACCTGTGAAGTCGGGCAGGAAGCCGCTGCCGAGTTCGAGAAGCGACGCCACCCGCCCGCGAAGCAAGGCTTCGCCTGTGGTCGGCTTGAGCGCCCCCGCGAGAATCTGGAGCAGCGTGCTCTTTCCGGCACCGTTATGCCCGACAACGCCAAGGGCCTCACCCTTGCGCACAGTGAACGACACGTCCTGCAACGCCCAGAAAGGACGCCCCAGCGAGCGGCGCAGCAGCATCTGCTTGAGTCGGTCGGCCGGTCTGTCGAATATCTCGTAGCACTTGCCGAGGCGTTCTGCGGCGATGGCTACCGTAGGGTCGTCGCGCATGATCGCGGCGACCTGCCCGTTTTCGTTGGTGTCATAGAACATCGGCAAAGGCCTTGCGTGCTTGCATGAATACGAGATGCCCCACCCACAGGACGCAGGCGCCGAGAACAGTGACGATACCGAGGGAGACCGGTTCGGGAGCCTGACCGAAGTAGATGACGTGCCGGAATGCCTCCACGATTTCCGTCATGGGGTTGCAGCGAAGCAGGAACCGCCATTGCTCTGGCACCATATCCAGCTGGTAGACGATGGGGGTCGCGAAGAACAAGAGCTGAAGCGCTACACTCACGGCATGTTGCATGTCGCGCAGGAACACCCCAAGAGCGGAAAGCAGAAAGGCACCCCCGAGACTCCAGAGGCAGAGAGGCACGTACAGGGCAGGAATCCACAGGAGTGTGAGGTGGAATGGCATTCCCTTCATGGCAAGGGCTGCCAGCAAGATGACGAGTGCCGCCAGTGAATTGAAGAGAGACACCCCGAGATGGACAACGGGGAGGATTTCCAGCGGGAAGCACATCTTCTGTACGAAGCTGGGGCGCGCCTGAATCAGGGTGGGGGCACCGCCCGTCACCTCCGCGAAAAGCCACCACGGAACGAAACCGCAAAACAGCATGAGGGCGTAGTCGCCCACGCCCCCGCTGAAACGTGATGCCTGGTAGATGACCCCGAAGACGAAGGTGTAGACCCCCAGCACGAGAACGGGTGTGGCAAGCACCCACAGCCAGCCGAGACAGGTTCCACGGTAGCGCGCGGCGATGTCCCGGCGCAGCAGCTGCATGAAGAGGTCCCTACGTGCCACCAGCGTGCGTAGCAAGGTCACCGGATTGTGTGTCAGCGAGGTGCCTCTCCGGGAAGAGACGCACGTTATTGTGTGCGACGCAAGCGGCCCCTTGCAGGCGGATATATGTTCTTTCACTAGCTAGCAGCCTGTTTTCATTCAATGATTGCGTCATGGCTATGACTATGCTTATTGAATACACGGTTTTACCGTGCAGTGCAAATGCAAGAATGAAGAATAGATGGGGCTTGCTTCATGTGATGAGGACAAAATCACCGATTTGGAGTATCCACTGGCTCACAGCCGGAAAAAAGCAGGCGCTGCCGACTGCCATCTTCCCTGAAGGCTTTTGCGGCGTTACACGCGTCATCCCTGTTTGAGGTGTTCCGGGCTGTGCATGAGCGTGATGCATGGAGTCTCCGGTGCAGGCCCGCTGTTTGATGCAGTGCCCCGTGCAGGACCGCCGGCCGGTGAGTCACGACGACGCATGCGGCGTGAGTCTCCAGGCAGACGTTGACGGCGACAGGGACGTGTGCCGGAAGCGTTGATACGGACGCCGGGGCCCGACACCGATGTCGGATACCGATGCCGGATGCCGGGGATTGATGCCATGTTACCCCACATACCCAACCGACGGACAAGACATGAAATCGTGCAATACGTTTTTTTGTGACGGGAGAATACGGCGCCCCGACCGTGAGCGTCTGAACGGACATCCGGCGCGCGCCTTCTGGTTCACCGGATTGCCCAGTGCCGGAAAGTCGACCCTTGCCCACATCGCGGAAGAGGTGTTGCATCAGCGTGGCATACGTACCTATGTATTCGACGGTGACAATGTCCGGCACGGGCTTTGCGGCGACCTCGGCTTCTCGGAACATGACCGCAAGGAGAACGTACGGCGCATCGCTGAAACCGTACGACTCTTTCTGGATGCGGGGATACTCTGCCTGTGCGCCTTCGTCTCGCCGTTGCGGGCTAACAGGCAGGCAGTCCGGGATATCATCGGGCCGTGCGATTTCTTCGAGGTCTATGTGAAGTGTCCGGTCACGGTATGCGAATCACGCGACGTGAAGGGGCTCTACGGCAAGGCCCGTCAGGGGCTTGTGGAGAACTACACGGGCATATCGGCTCCCTATGAGGAACCGGAGTCGCCCGATATTGTCGTGGATACCAGCCGGAACACCATCGAGGAGAGTGTGCAGAGTCTTACCGATTTCATCTTGCAGGTGATGACCGTCCCGTGCGCGCAGAAGGATGCCCAAGCCCCCGGCAAGGCCGTCCGTTTCCCGTAGCCGACGGAAGGCGGGCCTTTGGCGGTGCTGGCAACCCGCGTGTTCCCCTGATACGTTGCGCCCCTTGAATGCACACTGTCGTGATGAAGGCCAGACCATGAATCAACCGTTCCTGAGCGTCGTCATTGCGACCTTCAATGTTGCAGAAGTGCTCCGGGAGTGCCTGCACAGCCTCGCAAGCCAGACATTCCGTGACTTCGAGGTGGTCATCCAGGATGGCGCGTCCACCGATGGTACCCTCGCAGTCGCACAGGAGGCTGCCGGGCGGCTGCCCAGACTGTCACTCGCAAGCGTTGCCGATTCGGGCATCTATGATGCGTGGAACCGTGCCCTGCCCCGCGTGACGGGGGACTGGGTGCTCTTTCTGGGGAGTGACGACACGCTTGCCGGGCCGGATGTACTGGCACAGTGCGCCCGCCGCCTCGCCGATTTGCCGCCGCAGGTGCTCTATGCCTGCGGTGACGCGCTCGAAGTCTACCCGGACGGTTCTTCACGCGCTGTGACCTGCACAGCCGAAGGGGCCACGCGCCGAATGGCCGACCACATCCCGTTCTGCCATTCGTCACTCTGGCATCGGGCCTGCCTGTTCGAGGCGCGGCACTTCGACGCCACGTTGCGCATTGCCGCCGACTACGACCTCATCTGCCGCACATGGCCCCACGACGGCGTGGGACATACTCTTGGCATCACTGTGACGCATATGGGGGTCGGGGGTGTCTCTTCAAGCCCCGCCCACAGATTGCGAACCCAGTGGGAACTTGTGCGCGTGGCAGCCCGGCACGGCCATGGGGCCTTCTCGCGTCGGCGTCTGGTCCCGCTGTGCAAGGCCGTGGGCTTGTGGGTCTTGTGCAGGCTGGCGGGCCGTCGGGCTTCTGTCATGCTGGACAGGTTGCGGGTCATGCGCGGGCTGCCCCCCTGCTGGACGACGGCAGACCCCGCGCGCGTGGGTGGTCGCGACTCTGCCCGTGGTGATGCGTGATGCACTGTGACGACGTCATGCTGCCGGCAGCCCTGCACCGGGAATCCTGCCCCGCCCCTGAAGGGGTTGTCACCGTTGCCGACACGACCCGGAACGCTTCCGGCCACGCGCGGCCCCGCATCTCCATCATCATCCCGGCATGGAACATCGCACCGTGGATAGGTCAGACCCTGCGTTCCATCCTTTCGCAGACCGTCGACGACTTCGAGTGCATCGTCATCGACGACGGTTCAACCGACGGCACGGCGCAGGTGGTCGCCTCGGTCGCCGACCCGCGCATCCGCTGCATCCGGCAGCCCAACGCCGGAGTCAGCGCTGCGCGCAACAGGGGGATTGCCGAGGCGCAGGGTGCGTTCATCACCTTTCTCGATGGCGACGACTACTGGTTGCCATGTTTTCTCGAGACGCTGCTGCCTCCCTTGCTGACCCGGCCCGAGGTCGACCTCGTTTACTGCGGCATGACCATGTTCATGGACGACGACGGCACGGTGAAGCCCCAGCCGTGGGGGAATGTGCATGCGACCGGCAACGTCTGGTGGGATATGCTTTCCGACTCGGTCATGCTCATGGGCGCATGGCTTGCCCGCGCCGAGGTCGTCAAGGGATGCCGACCTTTCGACCCGACCTTGAGGGTGGGCGAGGACAGGGACTTTCTCCTCTCGATGCTGGAGGACATCTACCATCAGCGGCACCATGAAGCCGTCGGCATCGACGCAAGGCTGTTGCGCTACCGCCAGCGCCGTGGCAGTGGCGTCAGGCAGGTGGCCGACGCCCTGCAATGCGAGTGGCACATGATGGACAGGCACCTGCGGCATGAGGGAATCCCGCCTGCCGTGCGCCGTCGGGCCTATTCCGACCTCGCCTTCAAGATGGGCGTCATCGCCGCATTCGGGGCACGTGACATCGCCCTCGCCCTGCGATGGTATGGCAAGGCATTCGCGCTATGCCCCATGAACGGCAATCTCTACTGGCTGCCGCTGCGCAAGATGTTCCTTTCACTTCGCCCACGCAGAAGGCTGCACATGAAGGTGCTCTTTCTCTCGGCCCGCGCCGATTTCGGAGGCGGGCCTGAACATGTGCTGCAATTGCTCAGGAGACTGCCGCCAGATGTCGAAGCGGCTGTCGCCTGCCCCGAGGATGTCCCCTACTGGGAGCGCTTCCGCAATATCGTGGGTGATGACAACATGTTCAGCATGCCGCACCGGGCCTTCACGCTGGAGGCAGTGGCGCGCCTTCGACGCTTCTGTCGCAAGCGAGGGTTCGACGTGCTGCATGCCCACGGCAAGGGGGCGGGATTGTACGCCCGTGTGCTGAGTCTGCTGTGCGGCATCCCTTCGGTCTACACGTTCCACGGGGTTCACCTCGGCGGCTACGGGCCGCTCAAACGCTGGTTGTATGGTGCCTATGAACGGGCGGCCTCGTGGTGCACCCGGCGCGGCATTGCCGTCTCGAGGGGGGAGAGGGACGCCATCGAGGCCCACGGACTCATGCCCGCGTCGAAGGTCTCCGTGATCATGAATGGCGTTGAGATGCCGGAGGGCACCGCGCCGCGACCTGCTGGCCCACCTTGGCTGGTGGTCTCTTTCAGTCGGTTCGACATGCAGAAGAACAGCCTGTTCCTTCTTGATGTCGCCCGTGCGCTGCAAGAACAGGGGCGGCTGGACGGGTTCAGGTTCCTGCTGGTCGGCGACGGCCCCGACAGGGCAAGGCTTCTGGAACAGGCGGCAGCACAGGGTCTAGGCGACAGGGTGTCCTGCCCCGGGGCGACCCCGACCCCGCATGAAGCCTACGCCGGGGCTCTATGCTATTTTTCCTCGTCACGCTGGGAAGGCATGCCTCTTGCCGTGCTGGAGGCCATGGCCCACGGATTGCCTGTCGTGGCCACGGATGTGGTGGGCAACCGCGACGCCGTCGCCGATGGAGTGACGGGGCTGCTCTATCCTGAAGGCGATGCTGGCGCTGCCGCAAGAGGGCTTGTGCGGCTTGCCGACGAGGCCGCACTATGGGCCGCGATGGCGCATGAGGCGCGTGCGTGGGTGGCGACGCGCCATGACGTGCAGAGGATGGCCGACCGTACGTTCCATGAACTGCGCAAAGCATGCGGCAGGGCGTGATGCATGGCGTGAGACAGGCGACGCCCCCTTGGGAGTGTTGCAGCGTGGCACCTGTAGGCTGCCCATTACGGTCAATGGCAGGGGAAAGCCCGCATGAGCGCGCCGCATCACAAAGCGTGGCCGGCATGGCCGGAAAACCAGCGACATGACGCGGGCGAGACGCCGCCATGGGCCGTCATCCGCACGAAGCGCGTGACATTCGACGACGGTCGACGCGGGGCGTGCACTCCGACGCCCTGACCGCAATGACGACCGGTCTGTCACCAGTGACGGATGCCGCGAAACGTACAGGCGGGGCAAGCCCCTAACCTTTCGTCCCGACGCCCCTTCTCTCCAGAATCTCCCCGGCGGGTTCCGTCAGGTGCGGCGAGTGCTCGTACCGGATGGTGGTCTGGATGGACTCATGGCCCAGCGCCACGCGAATCTGTTCCAGCGTGGCCCCGGCGAGGCGCGAGTGGGTGGCGAAGGTGTGCCGCAACCAGTGGGGCGAGATCTTCCGTCCGAGGGCGGCCTCTCCCCATCTGGTGACGATGCGGTAGGCCGTCTTCACCGTTATCGGCTGCGTGAGCACGCGGCGGTTGGGGAACAGCGGAACGGCATCGAGACCCGGTGCCGGCTGATAGGGCTCGATACTGTACAGCGCACCCTTCCATACCAGCAGGTCGGCGGCCAGATCCTTGGGAATGTGCAGATGCCGTGTCTTGCGCCCCTTGCCCATGACCGTCGCATACCAGCGCCCACGTACGTCGCGCCTGAGGTCGCCCCACCGGAGTGAAACCGCCTCGGCGGCACGTGCCCCTGCGGCAAAGAGCAGTCTGCACATCAGGTGGTCGCGCGCCGGGGCGTGGCGCCGTGTATGTTCAAGCAGTTCTTGAACTTCTTCTGCCAGCAAGACCCGGTCGCCGTGATGTCCCTCGATATGCTTCGGCCCTTTCACGGGTGCCGCGGGGTTCAGGGGCAGCAGGCCGCATTTCCACAGGTACCCGAAGAACGACTTGATGCAGGCGAGCTTGGTGGCGATGGTCGCGGGTTTGTAGGCGGCCTGTTCCAGCGAGTTGAGCCAGTCTTCGATATGCCACACCCGTATGTGGGTGACCGGGGTCTCTGCGAAGCGGAAGAAGGCCAGAAGGGTGGGCAGGTAGACCCGGACGGTCCCGGGTGAACCTCGCCGCAGGGAGACCATGTGGGCTGCGATGGCCTGTTCAGTCGGTGACAGCCCGGTGGACGCCGTGAGGATGTCGGAGATGCGCCCGCCGGAAGACTCTTCGGTCACGGCGGCAATACGTCTCTTGTCCGGAGGCGTGAAGTACTGTTCGACGGGCAACTCGCTAACCATGACTGGGCCCTCATTCCGGGTACGCGCCGCACCGGGGCATCAAGACCATGCAGCGCAGTGGAAGCCTGTGTCAGGCATGTCAGGGTCTGACCATGACTCGCAGCGGGCATGCCCCGGCAGCTGATATGCCTCGTGCCGACCGATGCGCCAGATGGTGTGCTGGTCTTCACGCGCGGCAAGGCTTGCTATCTGGAATACCCACTGAAGCTCTTCGTGCCATCCTCGATTCCATCATGATCGATATAACACACGAATGTGCTTTTCTGATTTTAAGATGATTGTCAAGAAAAGTCGTGTTATGTCCGAAAACATTTATTTTCGGACATTGCATAAAAACGCTGTTTTCATATGCTCACCCAAATGGCAAACACGGCAAGACAAGGAGCTGTCCATGGCAAGACCTGAATATGAAGTGCTCAAGCAGACTTCCACCGGAACCGTACAAATCCCGAAGGGCCTTCTGCAGAGAATCGGCATCAAGGAGAACGAGGCCATTCTTGCGATGCCGCGCCCTGACGGGACAATCGTCCTGCACCGTTTCGACCCGCTTCGGGCTATCGTGACCAACCAAGAGGACGATTTGCCACAGGGCGAAACGGACTGAATAGCCCGCCCCGAGACTCCCGATTTTCCAGCTTACCCCACATAGAGCACACTCATGCACTCACTCGCTCGCAATCTTACCCAGTACTTTCGCGATTCGCTTATCGATGAACTCATTCTCGATGAGGTCGGAAGCCCCAAGGGCGCCAACACCTACACCACCATCTCGCCAGAACAATTCGAGCGTGGTGCGTTGCCTGCAAAGCTTGCAGAGGGGTTGTTGGGCGACCAGGATGAGCAGCGACTGCTTATTGCCCCGATGCAGCTCAAGCGAGGCTTCTTTCGTGACGCACGGCACTGGAGGCAGCCTGAAGTCATTACCCCCATGCTAGTGCCATGCGTTCTCAGCAGGGACGGAAAACTGGCAGCCCAAGAGCGAATCATGCCGTGGTTCATTCGTGACTATCTTGATCCAGTCGTCTCTGCAGATAGCGTCGTTATCAGTTCGGTCGATGATGTTGAAGAGTTCATCGCACGTAACAGCCAAGACTTCGCTTGTACAAGTTGGCAGGAGTACCTCAGCTTTTGCTCTAAAATGCTGCAAGATCTGATCGGGTTCGACGCCGATGGCAGAGTACAGCTTGGGCATGCGGCCTATTTCGCGTGTAACGAACCTCGCGTGTATCTGGACAGCGGGCAAGGCGGGGCAACCAGCAATATCAAGAAGCTCTATGACAGTGTGCTGAAAAAGAAGGACATGCCCAAGGCGTATGAGAGCTTTGTGGCTGGGTGTTCCGCGCCAAGAGCCTTATTGACTTTGGAAGAGGAAGTTGACGTGGCCGCCCATAGCCATTTGGGGCAGATGAGCGGGGCTTTCGGACTCGGTGCCAGCCAGCGTGAAACCATTCATCATTTTCTTTCCATCAATGAAGGTGAAGTGCTGGCAGTGAATGGTCCTCCCGGAACAGGCAAAACCACGCTGTTACAGAGCGCCATTGCTTCATTATGGGTAAAAGCCATCATGGTCGCCGGGAATGATTATCCGGACCCGCCTGTCATAGTGGCCACTTCATCCAACAATCAGGCTGTGACGAATGTCATCAGAGATTTTGGCGAGGTGCTCAAGCTTGAGTCAGATAACCCTCTCGAAATGCGCTGGCTTCCTGAAGGGGTTGGTAGCCTTGGCACCTACGCCGTTGCTGAGGCTAGACAAAAAAAGCTGGAATCAGAGGACAATCGCCTCCTTTGCGTGTCTCTTGCGTGGGTCAGTGGTGGCTACAAACTGAAAGGTTTTTTTGAAAAGACCGAATCTCCGGAATTCATCGGGCAGGCAGTTACAACATATCTGGAGATGTACGAGCGGTTCTCCGGGGCATCCATGAAGAGGGAAGCGCCCGCTGAGCTGGTGAAGGCCATCCGCAAAGAGCTTCGCAGGCGTATGCTGCATATTGCTGCGGATATGCAGGAGACTCTTGCCTCCTGGAAACGGTGTCGTCAGGACGTCGAGCGTAAGGCCGAGACGGAAAAGAATCTGACTGGACTGAAAACTTCCTTGCGCAGATGCACCGAAGCGTCATCAGCCAAGGCTACCCAACTGATCAAGGCTGGCGAAGAGCTAACCCGTACTGGCACCGTGGCAATGGAAGCGGCGTCTACCATTGCTGGACAGCCTTTTTGGGAAAGTCTGCTAGGGGCTTTGGGTTTTGTCAAAGAACGCCGGAGAGCCCGCGCAAAAGCCTTCACCCTGAAGCATGGCCTTGAGATGGATCCTGCTCCACAAAGCCTGCATGATGTGGAAAAGCATGTTGATGATTTGCTGGACACCGTTAAAAAACGTCACAAGGCCCTGAGTCGTGAACTCGATGAATTACAACGTGCCGCAGCAGGCATGGAACAGGAGAAAGGAGAGCTGAAGGCGTTACTGCAAGGAATTGCAGGACGCGCAAGCAGGTTGGCGGAAATCCTCGGCGTGCAAGAGTGTGAGTTAGATTTTACCCGCGCTGGTTTGTATCGTGTTCTGGACCAGTTCGACCGGAACGCGCGTTTCGAGATGTTCCTTCTCGCCGTGCACTATTACGAAGGGCTCTGGCTCGAACACATGCTTAGAAGTGAGAACGGCAAGGTCTCCGGAAAGGATCGGTTGAAGCGCCTTGCCATGCTCACGCCCTGCATTGTTTCCACCCTGTTCATGGTGCCCAAGTTCTTCAGCGAGTCCGGGGCACCTCTCTATGAGTTCGTTGATCTGCTCATTCTTGATGAAGCCGGTCAGGCTGGACCGGATAAGGCAGCAGCCGTCTTCGCGCTAGCAAAGCGCGGACTTGTGGTGGGTGATGTGCACCAGATAGAGCCAGTGTACAAAATCCCCGTTTCCGTGGATTTGGGAAACCTGAAGCGCAACAACGTCTATGTGGGGCGCGAAGAAGAAATGCCCAGGGCGGTTGCCGTTTCCAAGGGAAGCGCCATGCGCATGGCACAGGATGCGAGCCCGTACCATTGCATTCTCAATGGTCACCCTGCCGAAGAGCGCGGCATGTATCTCTTGGAGCATCGTCGATGCCATAAAGATATCATCGGGTACTGCAAGGAGTTGGTGTATCCGCATCTTGAGGTGCTCACACGGCAGGAACCGGACGACTTTTATCTTTTTCCACCGCTAGGTTATGCTCATATCCCCTCTTCCGGCCAAAAGAAGGGCGGAAGCTGGTGCAACCCTTATGAGGCACACAACATCGCGCAGTGGTTGGCTGATAACCGTGATCGAATCCTGGCACGCTATAAGGCGTCTTCGCTGGCAAGCGTGATTGCCATCGTGACCCCGTTCGCCCGACAGGTCTCGTCCCTTCGCGAGAGCATGCAGGGGTGTCTTCCGGAGAGCGATTATGCGGAAATGGTGGTGGGGACGGTGCACAAGCTGCAAGGAGCAGAACGGCCCATCATTGTTTTCTCGCCCGTGTATGGTCCCGGCAACGTGGCTGTTCCCTTTTTCGACCGGGGTAGGAATATGTTGAATGTTGCCGTTTCACGGGCGAAGCATTCGTTCCTTGTCTTCGGCAATATGGCCCTGTTTGACCCGGGCAATGGACGTCCTTCTGGAATCCTTGGCAAGCATCTGCAGTGCAACATGATGGCCGGGGAGCTGGATGGCTTCCGCTTGGCCCCTCGTCCCATTCAAGGCCGTATCGAGCACCTTACAACTCTCGACCAGCACAGAGAGACCTTACGTAAGGCATTTGAAACGGTTCGCGAACAGCTGGTGATTGTCTCGCCGTTCATTACGCGCAATGCCCTCAAGGCGGACAACGTGCTTGAGATGATCCGTTCTGCAGTAGGTCGTGGCGCTGCCGTCGATATATATTCGGACTCTCGCTTGGCGTTGTCCTGCTGCCAGAATCAACAGGCTGCACTTGATGATCTGGCTCAGGCTATCCGGGATGCAGGTGCAAGGATCGAGTTTAAAAATGGCGTGCACAACAAAACGCTGATTGTGGACAAGCATACCCTCGTTGAGGGGTCGTTCAACTGGTTGTCTGCACGGCGGGATGATTTAGCTAGGCGAGAACATTCGATTTCATATCATGGCATTGAAGCCGGTGCATTAATGGAGGATATTCTTCCCGGACTCTCGGAAAGCGATACCAAAGGTTAAAGGTCGACGCTTCCCGTGTCGGCAGTATCACGTGCTTCGTCGGTATAGGGCACCCCTTCTCAAGTTCCTGTTGGTACGGAGAAACCACGCAAGCCGGGACAGGCAGCACGGTCAGTCGCGCCAGCGGTCGCGGATGGCGTCGATTTCGGTGCGGTGGCACAGGAACGCATCGACCACGGCGGGGTCGAATTGCGTGCCCGCGCCGTCGCGGATGAGGATGGCGGCCTCATCGGGAGGCATGGCGGTCTTGTAGGGACGGTCGCTGCACAGGGCGTCGTAGACGTCCACCACCGAGACGATACGCGCCTCGACGGGGATGTCCTCGCCGGACAGGCCGAAGGGGTAGCCCCCGCCGTCCCATCGTTCATGATGGCAGAGGGCGAGGATGCGGGCGAGGGCGAGTTCGTCGAAGGGCTGCTGGTCACGCAGCAGGGGCACGTCGGAGCATATGCGGTGGGCGGCCTCCCTGTCGTCGAGGGGGCCGAGTATCTCGCACCCGTAGAGGCAGTGCCTGCGCATGATCACCAGTTCATCGTCGTCGAGGCGACCGGGCTTGAGCAGCACCTCGTCGGGGATGCCTATCTTGCCCACGTCATGCAGGGGGGCGCACTCGCCAAGCAGGTCGCACTGCTGCGTCCCGAGTCCCATGGCGGCCCCCAGAAGACGGCTTATCTGCCCCACGCGGATGACGTGCCGCCCCGTCTCGTTGTCCTTGTACTCGGCGGCGCGGCTGAGTCGCTGCATGACCTGCCGCCGCGTCTCCTCCAGTTCTTCCGTACGTTGCCGCACGAGGCATTCGAGGTTCTCGCGGTGCATCCTGTTCTCGCGCAGCAGGCGCGCCCTCTCGAACACCCTGTTCAGGGTATGGTCGAGCATCTCGAACGAATGCAGCGGCTTGGTGATGAAGTCCCACGCCCCACGGCGCATGGCGGCGATGGCGTCCTCGATGACGCCGACGCCGGAGAGGACGATGATGGGCATTTCGGGGGCCTCCTGCGTGGCGTGCCCGATGAACGACGCCCCGTCCATGACCTGCATGTTCAGGTCGACGATGACCGCTTCGATGCTGTCGGCGTGTTCGCGCAGCACCTCAAGCCCTTCAAGGCCGTTGCAGGCTTCGAGGGTATCGAGGTCGAGGTCTTCGAAATGAGCGGCGAGGGAACGCCGCAAGCCCGGTTCGTCGTCGATGATGAGGATGCTCATGCGGTCTCCCCGTCGGGCCAGAGAAGGGCGCGCATACGCGCGATCATGCGTTCCATGTCGCAGGGTTTGAGGAACACGTCGTCTTCGGGCAGGCCGCATTCCGCCAGCGCCGGAGGGCTGGCCAGTTCGACAGACCCCGTATGCAGCATGAACCGGGGGCACAGAGTCTGCCGCCGTGCCGTCTCGATGAACGTCAGCCCGTCCATGCCCGGAAGTCGCGTATCGACGATGCACACGTCGGCAGGTTCGCGGGCGAGCATGTCGAGAGCCTCTTCAGCCGAACCGCACAGGCGCACCTCGAATTCGTCATGGTCTTCGAGATAGTCGAGCATCAGCTGCCGGATGCGCTCTTCGTCGTCGATGATCAATAGCCTTGCCGGTATGTTCACGAATGCGCCTCTGTGCTGCCCTGCAACGGAAGTTCGATGCGGAAGAGCGTGCCACCTTCGGGCGGGGTTACCACTGTCAGGTTGCCGCCGTGCCCCTTGGTGACGATGAAGTACGATACCGAAAGACCAAGCCCCGTGCCAACCCCCGGAGGCTTGGTGGTATAGAAGGGTTCGAAGATGCGCCGCTGCAACGCCACCGGGATGCCGGGGCCGTTGTCCTGCACGTCGATGACCACGGTCTCGTCCTGTCGTCGCACCCGCAGGTGTATGGCCGGTCCTTCGCCGTCCCGGTGCGACTCGGCAAGGGCGTGGGCGGCGTTGCGCAACAGGTTCAGCAGCACCTGTTCCAGTTCCGTCGGCGAACAGTCCACAAGCGGGAGCCCCGCCTCGTAGTCGCGGGTGATGGTGATGCGCCTGAAATCGTAGCTCTTCTTGAGGTCGTAGTCGCTGCCAGCCAGCGCCACGGCCTTGTCGAGGATGGACGTGACATCGCACGGCACACGCTTTGACCCGCCCGAACGGCTGAAGTCGAGCATGTGCCGGATGATGGCGGAGGCACGCACGGCCGCGTCGCGGATGTCTTCGATGAAGACGTCGAGCTTGCGCTGCGCCATGTACTGGCGCAGGGCGTCCATATCGAGGCCGACCCGTGTCGCCACGTCGAGGTTCTTGGCGAAGTCGGGCCGTGTCCGCTGCGCGAGGTTGTGCGCGGCTTGCAGGATGATGCCGAGGGGGTTGTTTATCTCATGGGCGATGCCGGCGGCGATGCCCCCCACGGAGATCATCTTCTCCGTCTGTATCATGACCTCCTGCATCCGCTTCATCTCCGTGATGTCGCGCACGAGGCCGAGGATGAACCGCCGGTCGCCTATGGACAGGATGCTGCACGAGATGGAACAGGGCATGGGCGTGCCTTCCTTGGTGCGCCCCTCGAACTCGTAATTGTCGACGAAGCCCTCCGTGTGAATGCGGCGCAGCAACTCCGCACGGGTTGTGGCGTCGGTGTAGAAGGCCATCTCGATGGTCCCTCTTCCCACCAGTTCAGACGCCTCGTAACCCGTGAGTCTCTCGAAGGCGTGGTTCACGTCGGCGAAGCGCTGGTCGGCCATGTCGACGAGGGCCATGGCCTCGGGCGAATACCGGAACAGCCGCGAGAAACGCTCCTCCGACTGCCGCAACTGCTCCTGCGCGGCAAGCGATTCGGTGATGTCGCGGATGAGCCCGAGCACCCCCACGGCGCGGCCATCGGCAGCCAGCAACGGAAGTTTGCTCGTCTCGAGCATCCGCTCGCGCCCGTCGGCGAAGGCCAGCCTTTCGACATAGCCGAGCATGGGCGAGAGCGTGGCCATCACCTTCCTGTCGGCTTCCCTGAACGTCTCTGCCAGCCCCGGCAGCAGGCCCAGGTCGGCGTCGTCCTTGCCGATGACCGTTTCGGGGGTGTCGAGGCCCACCATCTGCGCGAAGGTCCGGTTACACCCCATGAAGCGGCCTGCCGCGTCCTTCCAGAAGATGGAGACCGGGACGGAATCGAGAATGCCCTCGAGCAGCAGGCGCTTCTCATGCAGTTCCTGCTCGGCCCTGTAGCGTTCCGTCATGTCGCGGACCACGGTAAGGCGATAGTTGGCCTCGCCGATGACCATGAGCTGACTTGAAAGCGAAAGGTAGAGTTCCTCTCCTTTCAGGCTGCGGGCCCGCAACTCGAGGTCGACCACCCGGCCCTTCTCCCGGACGAGGGTGATGATGCCATCAAGCTGTGCGGGGTCGTCGTAAAGGCCTATGTCGCGCAACGAACGTCCCACCACCTCGTCACGCCCCAGACCGTGCAGTTGGCAGAAGGAATCGTTCACATCCACGACCAGTCCGGTGTCGAAGCTGGAGAGGACGATGCTGTCGGGCGACAGGCGGAACAGGGTGGCGAAACGCTTCTCGGACTGTTGCAGGCGTTCCTGTGCCATGCGCCGTTCGGTCACGTCCTCGAACGTGGCCACCACGCCATGGTTGCGCTGTTCACGCCCCACCACCAGCGGCGTGGCGTTCACCGACAGCAGCTTCCGGGTTCCGTCGGGCATGGGAAGCCACGCCTCGAAATCGGTGAGGGTCAGCCCCTCGCGGAACACGCGCACGAAGGGCGAATCGTCGCCGATGAGCGAACCGCCGTCCGTATCTTCGAGTGCGAAGAAGGCGGGCAGCGGGTCGTCCGCCGTCATGCCGGCGATGTCGCGGCCCTGCCTGTTCAGATAGGAGGGGCGTCCTGCCGGGTCGAAGGTGACGATGCCCACAGGCGAGAGTTCCGTCAGCGTCCGCTGGTCGGCCTCGGAATGGCGCAGGCTGACCATGGCACGGCGCAACACGCCAAGGATGAGGGCGACGGTGATGAGCGTGACAAGCAGGATGGAACCGCTGACGGCGGCCAGCCTGCGGGCCGGGGCGAGGACTTCGCCCTCGTCGGCCTCGAGGGTCAGCAGCCAGTGCGTCGCACCGTTCAGGCGGCTGTAACTCGCCCTGTGGTTGCCCCCTCGCGTGAACCGGTAGACCTCGCCCGTCTCGGCACTCTGCTTCAACGCGGCCACGTGCGCGTCAGAGAAGCCGCCCCCCTCATGCAGACCGAGCGACCCGGCAGATAGCCAAGCCGGAAGCCCCAGCACGACACCATCGGTGTCGGTGATGAAGGCGCCTCCCGTACGACCGATGTGCGAACCTTCGAGAATGGCCTTTGCGAACGTCTCGATGTTGGTCACCCCGGCGACGACACCCACCACCGTTCCGTCGAAGGCCCGCAACGGCGAAGCCATGACGAGCGACGGTTTTCCGGTGGAACGTGACACCACCACGGTCTCGAGGGCGGCACGGCCCGCTGCCGCCTCGCTGAAGTAGCGCCTGTCAGCCACGTTGACCCTGCCAGCCAGTGAAGGGTCGCCAGCGAGGATGGCCTCGCCCTCGAGGTTGAAGAGGAACACCTGGTCGAACGTGCCGTTCCTGATATAGGCATCGAGCTTGCGTTGTGCCGAGGCACGGGCCGAACGACCGATATACGAATTCTCCAGTGCGAGGACGAGCACCTCTTCCCGCGCGATGGACTCGGTCTGCATGACCATGTCGCGGGCCTGCATGCAGACCTCGCGGTCGATGAACGCCAGCGCCTGTGCTATCTGCCCGTGGGCGAGGTCGGTGACGGTCGCCTTGGTATAGAGATAGGCCACCGTCGTGGTGATGAGCACCCCCGCGGCGACGACACTCAGCACCGGGAAGACCAGCCTGTCGAGGGTGAAACGGTCACGTAGCGCATCCATGAAACGTCTCACTGGATGACCTCGCTGGCGGACTGGATGATCTCGAAGGGCACGGAGACGCCGAGCCTCTCTGCCGTCTTGAGGTTGAGAAAGACGATGCCCTCCTGATTCGTCCGCAGCGGCAACGTCTGCGCCCTGAGCATGGGGTCGAACAGCAGCCTTGCCATGCCGCCCGCGATCAGCCCCTGTTCATGGGCCGACTCGAGAACGCCGCACAGCTGCCCGTGTTCGCGCACGTAGTCTGCGAAGCCCACAGTGGGCACACGATTGACGGTGTCCGTCCACCGGGCCTCGGCCTCGGCGGGGACGACGGACCCGGTCGCCTCGTCGCGTAGCGAGAAATACAGCCCGAAGGCCAGACCTTGGGCCTCCTGCGATGCCAGCACCGCCTTCTGCCATTGCTGGAAGGTCTGCACCTGCCGGATGCTGAAGTCCTCCACGGCATAGGGCCCGCCCTGCCGCAGGTCGGCGCGGATGTCGGCCAGCATATAGTCGCTCGATTCGGAACCGTCGGTCAGCAGCACCACACGCCGTGCCGTGGGAACGATCTTTCGCAGCAGGGACAGCGATTCGCGCACGTGCCAGCGTTCGCTCACCCCCGTGACGTTGGGTGCGGGGTACCCATAACGGGCAAGAGGGGCGTTGACGCCACAGAACACCACCTGCGGCGTGTCGCGCCCCAGAAGATGGGGCACCACCAGCAGTTCCTGCACCGCATCGTCCACGGCGACCACCACCTGCGGCTTCTCCTCCGTGATGCGGGAGGCGATGGCAAGGGCCTTGCGCCGCTGGCTTGCGGGGTCGAGGTCGTGCTTGGCGTCGAGGTGGAACGTCCTGATGGTGACGGGAAACCCGCGCAGGGCCGTCTGCAATCCCCGGTCGATGTTGCGGCACCAGATGAAATCGTCGTCGTAGCTGTGCACCACGAAGAGCAATGCGGGTCTGGCTGGCGCAACGGCGTCGGCGAGGGCTGTCGCGACCACGCACAGCGAGAGGATGCAGAACAGACAGGCTACGGGCCAGCGCATGAAGAACCCCGGACATGGACGGCCTACGTCGCGGCCACCTCGGGCGAGGCGGCAACACGACTTCATGCACTCTATGTAAAGATGCCGTCCTTTGTCCACACGCATGGAACACGCGAGCGTACAGCCGAGAACGGAGTCCGCACGAAGTTGCACACGGCCCCGGCCCCCTGCTGCATCATGCTGCATGACGAGCGTCCCATACTGCACGGCGAAGCCGCACCAGACGGGCATGGCGCGTCGGTCATACGGCCCGTGCGCAGGTGCATGTCACGATGGAACGTCCGCGCCAGCTGGCGTAACAGGCGTACAGGAATGGTGCTTGTGCGCTCATGCGGACAAGGCGTGGCAGGCGGGCGCCTCTCCGGAACAAGGAAGACCGCCACGCCGTCTGGGTGCCTCCGGCGATGGGGGCTGAAGCAGGGGACAGGACCCCGAAAAGAAACGGGGAGTGTCAGGAATACCGACACTCCCCGTCCGGGTTCGCAGATGTTGCTAGACGTCGCGCTGGCGATTGCGGCGCAGCAGGGCGAGTGCACCGAAGCCGAGGCCCATCAGGATGATGGTCGAAGGTTCGGGCGTAGGCACGGTGGGGTCGTCGATGACCGCACGGTCCACGTTCAGGATGTGGAAGGCGTAGTTGCTGGTGCGGTAGCCGTTGGCGGGCTGGTCCCACGATGCGATGGGAATGGGGTTGGTGCCGTCGAAATCGAACCCCTGCGAGAGCAGGTCGCCGACGTTGAAGTTGTTGTACGTGGAGAGCGTGAGGATGTAGGACCCCGGCGCAAGATTCACGGTGTAGTACGAGTCCCAGTTGCCATGAGTGTAGAGAATGCCGTTGGATGCCGTGGAACCTGTCCTTCCCCCGTCATCCTGGAATTCGATCTTGTTCCCCGCCGCGCTCCACAGGCCCAGCATGGGGTCGAAGCCGCCATCATCCCATGAGGAGCTGAAGAACGTGCGATCACCCGTCGTACTCACGTCAAAGTCGAATCTCAAGACTGTGTTGTGATACGGGAGGTTGCCGAAAAAGTCGTAGTCCATCGCCGCTGAAGCTTGCCCTATCTGTGAAAACATCATGAACATCGAAAGAAGTAAGATTCTGATTGCCATGGCCGACTCCTTTATTGCGTTATTCCACCTCCAAGCAAATTGCATTCCATAAAATTCTCCTTTCATGATACATTGTTATATGTGAAAGATGTGTCGAGAAACCTTACACTCACTGCCTTGCTTTACATGCCCCCCTCCTCCTCTCGCACGCTGGCGGGCTGCCGCCTCGCGGACGGCCCCTTCGCACCACCGCCAGAAGCGCCACCACAGGCAGAATGGCACACAACATACTGTCATTGCATGAAGTATGGTCTGCAAGGGCTCCGATACGCCACGGGCCCAGCGATGCCGACACCAACGGACTATTGCCAGCGGACACGACAGGCACTACACCGGAGCACCGCAAGAACGGCTGCCGGGGCACGACGTGCCTGCGCCCTGCATGGCCCGGCCCGAACCTGCCTGAACCGGCCTGAACCGGACTGCCTGGGTCTGCCCAAGTCTGCCCCGATCCGGCAGGCGCACCCGGTGCCGGGGCTCACGCCTCACGGCACGCACCTCGATCATCTACGGCAGGCAACCGTCCTGCGTTCGCACCTGCGCCGCCTTTGCGGTGCCAACCGTCTCCATGGAGAGAACATGACCGGCCCGGCTATCAACAGTGCCTGCATCGTGGCAGGGGCTGTCCTCGGAAGCCTGCTCGCCCGCAGGGTGGGCAGTTCGTTCCAGAAGAACATCATGCTCGTGTTCGGCTGCATCAGCACCGGGCTTGGCATCTTCATGATAGGCAAGGCCCACGCCATGCCACCCATCGTCTGTTCGCTCATGGCGGGTACGGTGCTTGGGGAGTTGTTCCGGCTGGAGCATATCGTCGTGCGCCTCTCGCACAAGGTGGCGGGCTTCTTCGCCCGCCGGAGCGCACGACGGGCCGCGCGCAAGGCCGCCCGCATGACCGCGCAGGCAGGGGCGAACGCTACAGTCGCAGCCTCGGGCGCAGTCACGGGCACAGTCACAGGCGCAGCAGATGCAGGTACGCCGGATGCGGCGACACCGGCTTCACCATGCGCCGCGCCCGACGCCGCCAGACCCTCCGTGAGCATCGAGGCCATTCAGGAGCAGTTCGCCGTGTTCACCGTGGTGTTCTCCGCCAGCGGTCTCGGCTTCTTCGGCGCCATGCAGGAGGGGCTCACGGGCGACTTCACCATGCTGCTCATCAAGTCGCTTCTCGACCTGCCCACCGCCATGTTCATCGCCGCCAACATCGGTGCCGTCATCGGCGTCCTCTGCGTGCCGCAGTTCGTCATCCAGATGGCGGTGCTGCTCTCGGCGGGTTTCGTGTCCCACTGGGCGACGCCCGCCGTGCTGGCCGACTTCTCGGGCTGCGGGGGCTTCATCATGCTCGCCACGGGGCTGCGCATGTGCGGCATCGTGCAGTTTCCCATTCTCAGCATGCTGCCCGCCCTGCTGCTTGCCATGCCCGTGTCCGCCCTCTGGGTGCATCTCATCGGCTAGCCACCGTTTGCCGTTGACCGGAAAGAGGTGCACGAACGGAACAGGTCTGATACGCTGAAAGGGAGTACCAAGCCCATGCGTTGCAGCAGCGCGCCCAGAAGTTGCGGCCACGCCACACCCTTTCAAGGAGGACCCCGTGGACAAGAAGCGATTGACGACCAACGCCGGCGCTCCCGTCGCAGACAACCAGAACGTCATGACGGCGGGGCCGCGCGGCCCTCAACTGCTGCAAGACGTATGGTTCCTTGAGAAACTCGCCCACTTCGACCGGGAGGTCATCCCCGAAAGGCGGATGCACGCCAAGGGGTCGGGGGCCTTCGGCACGTTCACCGTGACCCACGACATCACGCGCTACACCCGCGCCGCCATATTCTCTGAAGTGGGCAAGAAGACGGACCTGTTCGTGCGCTTCTCGACCGTGGCGGGCGAACGCGGCGCAGCCGACGCCGAACGCGACATCCGTGGCTTCGCCGTCAAGTTCTACACCGAACAGGGCAACTGGGACATGGTGGGCAACAACACTCCCGTGTTCTTCCTGCGCGACCCGCTCAAATTCCCCGACCTCAACCACGCCGTGAAGCGCGACCCGCGCACCAACCTGCGCAGCGCACGCAACAACTGGGACTTCTGGACCAGCCTGCCCGAGGCCCTGCATCAGGTCACGGTCGTCATGAGCGACCGGGGCATTCCCGCCACCTATCGCCACATGCACGGCTTCGGCAGCCACACCTTCAGCTTCATCAACGCAAAGGGTGAACGCTTCTGGTGCAAGTTCCACTTCAAGACGCAGCAGGGCATCAAGAACCTGACGGATGCCGAAGCCGAGGCCATCGTCGGCAAATGCCGTGAAAGCCACCAGCGCGACCTGTACGACAGCATCGAACGGGGCGACTTCCCCCGATGGACCATGTATGTCCAGGTCATGACCGAAGAGAAGGCGGCAGCCCTGCCCTACCACCCCTTCGACCTGACCAAGGTCTGGTACCATGACGACGCGCCGCTCATCGAAGTGGGCGTTCTAGAACTGAACCGCAACCCCGAGAA
The DNA here is from genome assembly GCF_000195755.1 of Nitratidesulfovibrio vulgaris str. Hildenborough. Lineage (NCBI taxonomy): Bacteria > Pseudomonadati > Thermodesulfobacteriota > Desulfovibrionia > Desulfovibrionales > Desulfovibrionaceae > Nitratidesulfovibrio > Nitratidesulfovibrio vulgaris. Next base: position 124,403 of record NC_005863.1, read on the forward strand.
CTACTTCGCAGAGGTCGAACAGGCGGCCTTCAACCCGGCCAACGTGGTGCCGGGCATCGGCTTCTCGCCCGACAAGATGTTGCAGGGGCGGCTGTTCTCGTATGGCGACGCCCAGCGCTACCGCCTTGGCGTCAACCACCACCTCATCCCCGTCAACATGCCCCGCTGCCCCTTCCACAGCTACCACCGTGACGGCATGATGCGCGTGGACGGCAACCACGGCAGCACCCTCGCCTATGAGCCGAACAGCTACGGCGAATGGCAGGAACAACCCGGCTTCGCCGAACCGCCCCTCGAACTGAGCGGCGCGGCAGCCCACTGGAACGCACGTGAGGACGACGCCGACTACTTCACCCAGCCGGGCAAGCTCTTCAGGCTGATGACCCCAGCGCAGCAGGAGGAACTCTTCGGCAACACCGCCCGCGCCCTCGGCGATGCGCCCGATGCGATCAAGCTGCGGCACATCGGCAACTGCCTGAAGGCCGACCCCGCCTACGGAAACGGCGTGGCGAAGGCTCTCGGGCTCGACCCCGCAAAGGCACTGGGCTAGCCCGCACCCTCCCCGTAACGACACCGAAGGCCCCGCGACCAGTCATGGTTGCGGGGCCTTCGACGATGGTGCCGGTACGTTGCACTTGCTGTGGTCGCCCGACCGTACCCCGCCGATGCATGTCGCTCGGGGACGAGTGCCGCCGCGCGACTGCGCCGAACATCCGGGCAATGGTCGCGGGCACCTGCGGGACAGGAAGAACCCCGGCGAACGTGCACCTAGTAGCGCGGGCGAACCCGTTCGGTGGCACCGCCCGAACCGCCAGAACCACCCGCCCCACCAGACCCGCCCGACTGTTTGGCGAGTTCGGCCTGCGCCTCGGCAAGCTGCCCCTGAATCTGCACCAGTTCAGAGCGTTTGGCCTCGATGAGCTTCTGCTTCACCTCGTCGGGCATGGATGATGCTTCAAGCTTCTGGATTTCCGCCTCTATCTCCTTCATCCGCTTGCGAAGGTTCTCGATGACCTGTTCGGCGGCGGACTTGGCGTCTTCCGACTTGTCCTGCCCGGAGGCGGCCTGCATCTGCTTCGACAGTTTCAGCCCATGCTCCGAGATGCTCACGACATCGCCGCCGGATGAGGCGGGCTTCGTGGTGCCGTCCGTCTCTTCCGTCCCCGCGGTACGGGCAAGTCGCAACGTACTGCCCGACGTCGCGCCGGACGCCCTGCCGTATTGCTCCATGTCGATGGTGATGCCCATGACGACTCCTGATTTCAGGTGATGCTGCGCTGTGGCATGACCTCTTGTCGGCAGTCCGTCGCAGAACCTTTAGAGTGACGACTACCGTGTGCGGCAGAGGGCACGTGCGGCGCATTCACGAGTGCGGTGCCTCACGCCCCGCGCAAGGCAAGGCATGCATCCGGAAACCGCCGCACAGGTACCGCCTGTCACAGCAGCAGCTTCATGGCCCAGCCGGACAGGGCGCACAGCCCCAGCGTCACCCCCATGCCCAGACGGAAGCGGGTCATGGCGAAGACGGCGACGGCGCTCAACGCAAAGGCCCCGGCATCGAAGCTTGCCAGCACCGGAACGGGCAGCAGCAGCCCCACGGGGCCGTCCCAGTCCTGAACCCGCGTGAACAGGGTATGCAGGCCGAACCATGCAGACAGGTTGAGGATGACCCCCACGACAGCTGCGGTCACTCCGGCGAAGGCCGCGGAAAGCGCCTTGTTGGCCCTCACCTTCTCCATGTACGGGGCACCGAGGAATATCCACAGGAAGCACGGCGTGAACGTGACCCACACGGCAAGCGTACCCCCGAGGACGCCCGCCACGACCGGATGCAGGGCACCGGGTGCCGCGTAGGCGGCCATGAAGCCGACATATTGCAGCACAAGGATGAGCGGGCCGGGGGTCGTCTCCGCAAGGGCCAGTCCGCTGATCATGTCCCCCGGCGAAAGCCACTGGTAGTTCTCCACCGCCTGCTGGGCCACATAGGTCAGCACGGCATAGGCACCGCCGAAGGTGACGACCGCCATCTTGCTGAAGAAGAGCGCGATGTGCGCGTACACGCTGTCCCACCCTGCCAGCCATCCGCTGGCCGCCACGGGTATGAACCAGAGGGCCGACCACATGGCCAGCGTGCGCAGGCTTCTGCCCGTGTCGGGGTGGACGTGGTCGGGCAGCGGTTCTGCGTCTCCGGGCACAGCGGCCCCGGCGGCCCCGGCAGGCGCGGCAGCCCTGTCACGCCCCGCCTTCAGCCAGCCCAGCAGGGCCGCACAGCCGATGACCCACGGAAAGGGAACCCTGAACGCGAAGAGCGCCATGAAGGCCATGCCCGCAAGACATACGGCGAAGGGCGTTCGCAGCGACTTCCTGCCCATGCGCAGCACGGCACCGATGACGATGGCGAGGACGGCGGGCTTCAGGCCATAGAACAGTGCCTCCACTGCTGGCACCTGACGGTAGCCCGCATACAGGATGCTGAGGGCCATGATGACGCAGTAGCCGGGCAGGATGAAGAGCGTGCCCGCCACGATGCCGCCCCACGTCCGGTGCAGCAGCCAGCCCACGTAGGTGGCCAGTTGCTGCGCCTCCGGCCCCGGCAGGAAATGGCAGTAGTTCAGGGCATGGAGGAACCGCTCGTTGTCGACCCACTTCTTCTCTTCGACGAGGGTCTTGTGCATCAGGGCAATCTGCCCCGCAGGGCCGCCGAAGCCCAGCAGGCCGATGCGCAGCCACGTGCGGAACGCCTCGGAGAAGGAAGGAACCTGCCTTGCGTCCATCATGCGCCCCTATGCCGACCCGGCGTGCCTGAAGTGTTCGTACAGCATGTCCAGCAGTCTTCCGCCGTTCTCGACCCGGCGCCGGTCGTCGTCGCTGCCGAGGCAGATGCCGTTCAGCAGGGCGAGCACGCCCGCCGATTCGGGGCGCACCGGGGCGCGTTCGTCGAGGTCGATGTCGTGCACGACCTGTCCAAGCATGGCGAGGGCCTTGTCCGCCCCGAGACCGAAACGGCGCAACAGCACTTCGAACGTGCAAAGCGGCCCTTCGTGCGTGAAGTCGCCACCCACCATGTCGAACAGGATGGCCCCCTCGGGCGCGTTGTCAGGGTCGAACATGACCGTCGCCCCGGCGTCGATGAACCGCCGTATGAGCCATGAACAGGCGATGCGGTCGACATGCACTCCGGGCCGTGTCGCCCACACGCGCCCTGCATAGTCGGCAACGTCAAGCGTGCCGGGGCCGGGGCGCACGCCCTGCGCCTGTTCCTCGAGCCAGCCGTCGAGGGCTGACAGCAGCCCTTCGACAGCGCCGCGGCCTTGCGCCCCGAAGAAGTCGAGGGCCAGCACCGCCTCGTAGCGGGCCTTGAGTTGCGTGCACCACTGGCGGGCCTGCTGGACGGCGGCATCATCGGCCGAAGAGGGTGCCGTCAGTCCTTCGACCAGCGGCTGGAACTCCCCGGCGAGGCTGCGGTAGTCGGCCTCGCGGGCCTCGGTGAACAGGCGTCTGATGTCCGCATCGGAAAGCCCGCCGCCATCGAGACCGTCGAAGGTGGCACGGCACACATAGGCCTTGCCTCCGCCCTGCTCTATCTCCTGTGCCAGCCAGACGAGGGCGTCACGATGCGGCGCGGTGTCGGGCAGCACGTAGACCGAGTTCTTCACGGGCATGGCACCCAGTGCCGCCAGCCTGCGGGCGACCTTCGCCCGCAGATACGGGGGACGGGGCGGGATGTTGTGGATGCAGAGCAACCACGGGTGGTGCATCCCGTCCTGCGCCGCTCTAGCCTTTCCCACGATGGGCCTCCCACGCTGCAAGTCCGCCGTCGAGGATGCGCACGTCGCATCCCTTCGCGGTGAGGGTCGCGTGCACGGCGGCACTGACCGAACCGCCCCGCACGCAGTAGATGACCACGGGCTTGTCGGGTGCAAGCTCATGCGCCCATGCCTCAGCCTCTTCGGGCGAACGCCACTCGGCCCCCGGAATGCCGCCCCCTGCGGCAGCACGGTCGGCGGGCCGCCGCACATCGAGCAGCCTGACGGCCTTGGCTGCAAGCAGCCTTTCGAGTTCGTCGGGTGATATCCTGTCTGTCATGGTCGACTCCTCCGGGCATGACGCCCTGCGGATGAAGGGGCCGGGAACCCCGGCCCCACGGGTCTATCCGCCGAAATACTTCAGGCAATCCTGAAGGTTCGCCGTATGGCTGGCAATCTGCTTGCCGAACCTGCACTTCAGGTCGTCCACGAGATGATACACGTATTCCTGTGCGGCCTCATCGCCGTATTGCTTGCGGAACATCTCGGCGTTGGCAAGCACCTTCGAGAAATCATGACGCTCGTACTTCGACTCGGGCGCGTCAATCCACTCGTGAACCTCGCGGTATTCCTTGCCGGTTCGCGCCACGCTGGCGGCGATGTGTTCATTGAGTTCAGGCATGGGGGTCTCCTGTCGTTGTGGTCGGTATGGACGTTGTGGGCGTTCCCGGCCCAATTGCACCGGATGCAGCGGGTGCACCGGATGCAGCGGGTGCGGGAATGTGCCGGTCGCACCGGGTACGCGGAATGCCCGGCAGGGCCGGGTGCGGCGTTGCGCCACCGACCGGGAAGACGCCTTCACGGTCTTTCAATTGCACTATATGTCTCGCGCAGGATATGTCAATTGACATCTTTTGCGACGAGCTTATAGTGCAACTGTGACAGGTTGAACCGCGTCGCACAGACGGTACCCGCAGCCCGTCGCGCCCATCATTCTCGAACCACGGACGCGCCATGAACACGCACCTCATCACGGCCCTGTGCTCTGTCGGCTTTCTTGCCCGGTTCTCCTACGCCCTTGCCCGCAACCCCGTCCTGCCCCTCTTCGCCCTGTATCTGGGCGCAGGGCCCGAGGCCATCGGGCTGGCCGTGGGCATCTCCACGGTGACGGGCATCTTCTTCAAGATGCCTGCCGGGGCCATCTCGGACATCATCGGACGCCGCAGGACGATGCTGGCGGGGCTTTGTTTCTTCGCCTTCGTCCCGTTCCTGTACTTCTTCATCTCCAGCTACGAGGCCCTCGTGGCCGTACGCTTCCTGCACGGATTCGCCACGGCCATCTACGGCCCTGTCGCCATGGCGGTGGTCGCCGACGTGGCAGGCGCGAGAAAGGGCGAGATGCTGTCGTGGTTCTCGTCCGTCGCCATTCTCGGAACGCTTGCCGGTGCCCCGGTGGGTGGCCTGCTGGTCTCGCTTCTTGGCGGCGTGCAGGGGGCCACGGCCACGACGTTCCATGCGGTCTACGGCATCGTGGCGGTCACGGGGCTTGCCGCCCTGCTGCTGGGCGTGAAGATACTGCTCAAGGAGGAGACGGCAGCCGGGGCCGTGCAGGGTTCGCGATGGGAACGCTTCGTCTCCGGCATCCGCGAGGTCTCCGGAGACAGGCGGGTCGTCGCCGCCTCTGCCATGGAGGGCGTGCAGAACATGTCCATGGGGGCGCTTGAGGCCTTCCTGCCCGTGTATGCGGTGACGGTGGCGGGTCTCTCGGCGTTCGAGGCCGGGCTTCTGTGGGCGGGGCAGGTGGTGACCACCATGCTTGCCAAGCCCCTCATGGGCAGGTTCTCGGACGGGCACGGGCGCAACGGACTCATCGTCGCCGGGCTGCTGTGCTGTGCCGTGCCCTTCGCCCTCATCCCCCTGCTGCGCGACTTCACGTCGCTGTTCCTCGCATGCCTCGTGTTCGGACTGGGCGAGGCGCTTGTCACCTCGTCTTCAGCCGCGCTGGTGGCAGACCTTTGCAAGGCCCGCAACTATGGCACCGCCATGGGCGTGTTCGGAACCATCTTCGACATCGGGCATGCCTCCGGCCCCATCCTGGGCGGCGTACTCGTGGGCCTGCTGGGCTACGGATGGGCCTTCGGCATCATGTCGCTGGTGCTGGTGGCCAGCATTCCGTTCTTCATCGCCGCCATGCGCGGCAACGGCGTACAGGAAGGACAGGCCTGACGAAGGGGGGCGCGCAGTTGGCCGAGATAGAGGCGCAAAACGATGACATGGGGTGTACAGACGCGCACAGGCGCGCACGGGCGGAACGGGAACAGGGCTGTCAGGGCACGCCTGCCCCTCGGGCGGCATGAGGCGATGGCAGGACAGCAACGCACCTGCGCGTGACGCAGTGGCACGGTGCGGCGACACTCCCGGCACGCCTCGGGGACACGGGACAGACACGCGCGTCGCCACAGGTCGGCACGACCACGCCAAGGGGTGACTTGACGGGCACCACGTTCATGTCCATAGCATGTAACCATGTGCACACCCGCCCCGCAGGAGTATACGCCATGACAGCCCCCCTCACCGCACGGCACCAGACGCCAGACGCCCCTGCCGCGACGCCAGCCACCGCGGCAGGGGCGCAAGACCCGCACGCCCCCCCAATGGCGCCCCGGACAGCCTCCCTACCGGCCCGGTCACCCGCCCGGCCGCCTGCCAGACTGCCCGCCCGTTTGCATGTGGAGGTGACCACCCGGTGCAATCTCCAGTGCCCCATGTGCGTGAAACAGGCGCAAGGCTGCCGCATCGAAGAGGCCGACCTGCCTCTTGCGCTCTTCATGCGCCTCGGCAGCGTGTTGCCGTCGGTACGCAGCCTCGTGCTGAACGGCATCGGCGAACCCCTGCTGCACCCCGACCTGCCCGAGATGCTGCGCTTCGCCCGCAGCCTCATGCCCCCTGACGCCAGCATCGGCTTCCAGACCAACGGCCACCTCTTCACCCCCGACCTCGCACGACAGGTGGTGGAGGCGGGGGTAGACCGGCTGTGCCTTTCGGTGGATTCACTCGGCAGCCCCGACAGCATGTCCGCACCCGGATGCCCGCACGGCGAAACGTTGCGCGCCGACATGGGCCACGGGGGCGGCAGACCGGACATCGTGGCGCAGCGTCTCGCCTCCGTCATGACCATGCTGCGCGCCATCCCCTCGCCGCGCCCGCACGGGCTGCAACTGGGGTGCGAGTTCGTGCTCCTGCGCGACAACGCCCATGAACTGCCCCGGGTTGTGCGCTGGGCCGCGCAGCAGGGCGCGTCGTTCATGCTGGTCTCGCACGTGCTGCCCTATGACGCCAAGACGGCGGAACAGTCGCTCTTCAGCGCCGACACCGCCGAGGCGCTGGCGTTCGTCGCCGCGCACCGCCAGAGGGCCGCGGAACAGGGGCTGGACATCTCGACCTACTTCGACGTGCTGTGGAAGTTCCACAAGTCACCGCAGGAGAAGGCCGTCGTGGACTACGTGGGGGCCATGCAGGACGAGGCCGTGGCGCACGGGCTGTCACTGCATCTGCGAAGGCTGCTCGACCCGCACAGGGGAGAAACGGTCGCGCTGTCGCCACAGGCACTCGAAGCCCTGTTCGCCGAGGCACAGGCCGAGGCCGACCGCGCGGGCCTCGACCTCTCGCTGCCGCAGACAGGGGCGCGGCTGGACAGGCACTGCGCGTTCATCGAAGAGGGCGCGGCCTTCATCGCCGCCGACGGCGGGGCGCACCCGTGCCAGTTTCTCTGGCACCGCTACGCCTGTCATCTCGACGGCGCGACCAAGCAGGTGTACCCGCGCCGCTTCGGGTCGCTGGCGGAGACACCCCTCGAGGAGATGTGGGACGGAGAGGCATGGCGGGCCTTCCGTGACGAGGTGCTGGCCTACGACTACCCCGACTGCACCAACTGCCCCACCGTGCCCTGCGACGACATCACGGGCACGTTCGGCGACTTCGAGATGGACTGCCACGGTGTCACCGTGCCCTGCGGGCACTGCCCGTGGTGCCTTGGCGGCGTGCAGTGCCTCGATTGAACGGCGCGCCGGACATGGCGCGGAGAGACCGTGAAGCTGGCGCAGGCGCGCAAGGGCGAAGCACGAACATACGGCTGCACTGGCTTCCGGCTTCCTTGAGCTGACGCGGGCACGCAAGGTCGAAGACAGCCGCCCCCCGCAAGGTCAGACGAAGCACCCCGCCAGCACCGGGTCGTCGTCGAGCATGGCCCGCACTTCGGGCAGGCAGTCGCGCAGCGACAGCACGGTGAAGAAGTCGTCCTTGACCGACGGCGCCACGCGCACCGCCTCAAGCCATTCCGCCTTGCTGAACGGGTCGGCGCGTATGGCGTCCCAGAAGCCCGTCTTCGTGAACAGCCTGTCGATGGTGGCCGTCTCCTGCCGCTGGAGGCGGCGCATGAGGTAGGTCGCCACCCCCACCTGCAACCCGTGCAGGCGCGGACGTGACGCCGTGGCGTCCAGCGCGTGCGAGACGAGGTGCTCGCTGCCGCTGGCGGGGCGCGACGAGGCGCAAATCTCCATGGCGATGCCGTTGAGCATCAGCGCCGTACCGAGCAGGCTCATGCCCTGCGCGTCGAAGGCGGGCGCGGCCATGAACTGCCGCACGGTGGCGTCGGAGAGGAGCGCGGCGAGGTCGTTCACCGGTTCGCCCGTGTTGTGGAAGGCCAGCTTCCAGTCCACCACGGCGGAGAGTTTCGAGGCAAGGTCGCCCACCCCCGACAGCCAGAGGATGCGCGGTGCAGACAGGCACACATCCACGTCGATGACCACGCCCTGCGGCAGCCTTGCGGCCAGCGACCTGCGCCTGCCGTTGAGGGTGAGACTCGCCTGCGGGCTGCAGAAGCCGTCGTTGGACAGCGAGGTCGGCGCGGCGAAATAGGGTACGCCAGCCAGAAAGGCCATGTACTTGGCCATGTCCAGCGCCTTGCCGCCCCCAAGCCCCACGATGGCGCCGACCTTGGCGGGCAGTGCCGCGAAGTCGTGCACCACCTCTTCGAAGGTGTTGTCCGCGACCTCGGCCCATGACGCGGCCTCGACGCCCTCCTGCGCGAAGCCCCCGCGCACGGCCTCGACCACCGGCTGCGGCAGCCCCGTGCTGGCAAGGACGGCGACCCGCACGTACCCGCCACGGCGCAGGTACACGCCAAGGCGCGCCAGCGCGCCGGGCTTGATGCGCACCAGCCCCGGCACGGAAATGTATGTGGCCCGGTTCATGCCTTCCCTCCTCCGGTCTGCGGTACGTGGGTCACGTCACCCCCAATCTCGCATGTCCGGGACGATTTGGACACCCCCGGAGGGCTTGTGGCTGGCGACGTGGCGACACGCGACGCACCGCACATCAGGCACACCGGCCCGTCAGGCCCGTCAGATATGTCAGGCAAGCCTAGGGCTTGCGGCGCGTGAAGGACAACATGGTGATGTCGTCCGACTGTTCGGCCTCGCCCCGGAAGGCCAGCAACGCCTCGTGAACGCCCGTGAGCATGTCGGCAGGCGTGCTGGCGCGGTGCGCGGCGACCACGTCATGCAGCCGCACCATGTCGAAGAGTTCCAGTGCCGGGTTCATGGCCTCGGTCACGCCGTCGGTGTAGACGAGGCAGGTCTGCCCCTCCTCCAGCGTCGCCGTGAAGCCCTCGTAGTCCACATCCTCGAACGCCCCCACCATCGGGCCGCTGATGCCCTCCAGTTCAAAGGGCGGGGCAGTGCCCTCGCAGTCCACGACGCAGGGCTGGCAGTGCCCGCCGTTGGCGTATTCCAGCACGCCCGTCTGCGGGTCGAAGGCGGCGATGAACAGCGTCACGAACATGCAGCCGGGGTTGTTCTGCGCCAGCTGCGCGTTGACGCGCATCATGGCCTCGGCGGGCGACAGCCCCTGCGCCACGGCGTACCGGCACAGGGTGACCACCATCGCCATGAACAGGGCCGCGGGCACGCCCTTGCCGGAGACGTCGCCGATGACGAACACCTGTCTGCCGTCGGGCGCGGTGAGAAAGTCGTAGAGGTCGCCGCCCACCTCCTTGGCGGGTTCGAGGAAGGCGTGGGCCGAGAAGCCCGGACGCACGGGGCACGCGTCGGGCGCGGGCAGGATGCCCATCTGGATGTCGCGCGCGGCGTCGAGTTCACCCTGAATGCGCTCCTTGGCGGCTGTGGTCTCCATGAGGGCGCGCACGTTGCGCGACAGCGCCTCGCCCATGAAGGCGAAGGCCCGCGCCAGTTGCCCCACCTCGTCGCTGCGCCGGGTGAACAGCCCCTCGGCGGCGAAGGTCGCGGCGTCGGGCGCGCTGAAGTCCAGCGACGACAGCGCATGGGCCTTGCGCGTGAGCATCCGCAACGGGGCGATGAGACGTGCGGTGATGCCGAGGGTCGCCGCAAGGCTGACCAGCACGGCGATGGCGGCAAGGAACGACAGCTTGCGCACCAGCGCGTTGGTGGGGGCCTCTATCTCGGCCACCGGGGCGGCGGAGACGACATACCAGTCGAGGGCCTTGAAGTACGCGATGCGGAAGATGGCCTGACCGAGGGGCGACGACGCGGCAGAGACCACCTCGACCCGGCCCTGTGCCCGCGCCGTGGCGAGGGCGTCGGCGGGGATGGTGCCGTCGCTGCGCCCAAGCGGGTTGCCTTCGTGGGCCAGCACCTCGCCCCTGCCGGACAGGAGCGCGATGTAGCCGCTGCCGCTCAGCTTCAGGGTGGCGAACTTCTCTTGCAGGCTGCGGATGATCTGTTGTTCGCTGAAGAGCGCCTGCTTCTCGATGTCGGACAGCAGCAGCGCGGAGACGGCGACACTCTCGCCGTCGGGCATGGGCAGGAAGTAGACCAGCATGGGCGCGCCGGACGGGGCTACGGCTGTGCCGGTGGCGGGTGTGGCGGCAGAGGCAACGGGCGCTGGCGTCTGTGCATCCGCCTGTGCGTCCGCCTGTACGCCGGTCGGGACTGACGAAGCCGTATCGCCTTGCGCCGTCGCGAGGGGCAGCCCGTCAACGATAGCCGCGCCGGGGGCAGCGGCAGTGCCGGAAGCGACAGAGGCACCGACAGCGGACGCACCGCCCGAGGCTTCGAGCACGGCGAACTCGCCGTCCTGCGGCAAAAGCACCGGAGACAGCAGCGACCGCACCGGGCGACCCTTGAAGTCGGTACGCGACGGGTCGGCGAGCACAGTGCCGAGAAGCCCCGTCCCGGCCCGCGGGCGGCCCTGCGCGTCGACGATGTCCATGTGCACGCCGAATTCGGCGAGACGCCCTATCCAGTTGGCGACGAACCGTTCGCGCACGTCGGGCGGCATCTGCGCCACATCCTGCCATGTGGCCCGCGCAAGCTGGGTGAAACGACGCAGCTGTTCCTTGCGCAGCAGCACGTCGACGACCTTGTTGCTGAGCAGGTTGAGGTAGCGCGAGTCGATGCCGTCTTCCATCAGGGTGATGACGTTGCCGAAGGCCTCGCGTTCGAGTTCGGCGTTGGACTGCCGCAGGTCGCGGTAGGTGAACGAGATGATGGGCACGGTCGCCAGCGCGATGGAGCACGCCACGAGAAGAAAGAGCTTGGTTCTGAGCGAGATGGTCATGGCTGGCATGTCCGGTGAGGCGTTGCAGGTTCATGGATACGGAAGGCGGACAGGGGGCGGGCCGTCCCGTCCGTGGCGCAGCCTGTGGTGCGACAGGTGATACTGTGGGCGATACTGGTGACGGGATTGGGGGCGTTGCGACGGGCCGTGGCGCTGTCATTGCGGATGATGACGCCGCAGGCAGGGAGAGTCGTGTCGCCGCCCACATCGACGCCCACGCGGGGCCCCATGGCGTGAAGGACACCACCGGACACCGTGTCCGACGCGAGGCCCACGGTACCGGAGACGCGACAGGCGATACGGGTGACGGGATTGGGGACAGCGTCGGGGCGGTGGCGTCCCTTGCCCCACGGGCGACACGGAGACATCATGCCCTGTCGTCCCCGCCGGAGATGGCGAAGCGCAGCAGCTTCTTGCGAAGCCCCTCGCGGGTGATGCCCAGAAGTTCGGCGGCGCGACTCTTGTTGCCGCCCGCGTGGTCGAGGGCGGCGAGGATGGTCTCGCGTTCGAGTCCGTGCAGGTTGAAGCGGTCGGCGGCATCGGCCCCGCCGGAGATTCCGGGCTGGCCGGCACCCGCGGATACGGCGGCGACAAAAGCAGGCGACGGGCTGGCAACGGACGGCGGCTGGTACCCTGCGCCCGGGAACGCCCCGGCATCCGGCAGGGAACCCGCGCCGGGGAGTGACCCCGCAGGGCACGGCGCACCACCGGCACCTGCGGCACCACCGGAACCCTCTGCGCCAGCCGTGAGTCCCGGCGCGTGACCGGCCGACCCGGCAGATGCCGTCTCCCGGCCTGCCGACGCTGCGGCTGTTCCGCCCCCCGCACCGCCTCCCGACCCGCCAGCCCCGACGGGCCCGGCGATACGGGGCGACAGGTCGCCCACCTCCACACGGTCGCCGATGGTGAGCGCAGCGGCACGTTCCATCTCGTTGTTCAGTTCACGCACGTTGCCGGGCCACGCATAGCGGCGGAGCAGGTCGCGCGCGCCGAACGAGATGGTCAGCCGGGGCCGTCCCATCTGGGCGCAGTGCCGTTCGAGGAAATGCTGTGCCAGCAGCAGGATGTCGTCGCCGCGTTCGCACAGGGGCGGCAGGTGCACCTCTGCCACGTTGATGCGGTAGTAGAGGTCTTCGCGGAAACGCCCTTCGCGCACCGCCTGTGCGAGGTCTGCGTTGGTGGCTGCCACGACCTTGATGTCGACGGGTATGGCGCGGCTGCTGCCCACGCGCACCACCTCGCGCCCTTCGAGGACGCGCAGCAGCTTGGCCTGATGCGGCAGGGGCATGTCGGCGAGTTCATCGAGGAAGAGCGTGCCGCCGTCGGCCTCTTCCACGAGACCCTTGCGCGCCGAGACGCCCGTGGCGACCCCGCGTTCGATGCCGAACATCTCGCTCTCGAACAGGGCTTCGGGGATGGCGGTGCAGTTGACGGCGATGAACGGCCCCTCGCGCCGTGGCGAACTATAGTGGATGAGCTTCGCCACCACCTCCTTGCCTGCCCCGGTGGGGCCGAGAAGGAGCGTGTTGATGGGCCGCCGTGCGATGGAAAGGGCCATGTCGGTCACGGCGCGCATGGCGGCGCACTGCCCGATGAGACGCCGGGGCTGGAAGCTGTCTTGCAGGGTATGGGCGAGACGCTGGTTGCGTTCGGTCAGCAGGCGGCGCGCCTCTTCGAGTTCTTCGTTGCGGTCGCGCAATTCGGCGATGAGTTGCGCCTGCTGGAATTCGCGTGCCTCGACCTTGACCAGCATCATGCCGAAGGCCTCGGCAAGGCGGGTGTAGCGTTCAGGCACGGTGCCCGCCCCCGGCTTGGGTGACGTCTGGGGTGACGACTGGGGTGACGGCTGCTGCGCCCCTTGGCCCGAAGTCTGCGCTGACGCCTGCGATGGCGTCTGTGATGACGTCTGTACTGAAGTCTGCCCCGAAGCCTTTGATGACGCCTGCCCCGGCGTCTGGCACGGCGTCTGACCCGAAATCTGAAACGACGCCTGAGGTGCGGTCAGGCCGAAGAGTCTGTCTTCACTGGCGGGGCGACCCCATGCGAGGTCGTCGCAGAGGTCGATGAGGTTGTCGAGCAAGTCGTTCTCGTCCATCGTGTCCGGTTCCTTCTCCGCCGGGGCGCATGGCCCTGCGGCACGGCCTACCGTTCCTGAAGCGACTGCACCCAGCGCAGCACCTCGGCCACGGGGCCGATGAGTTCCTTGGGGATATAGGCGTTCTCGGTGCCTTCGGCGAAGAGGCTACGCGCCAGCGGCACGTTCTGCATGACGGGAATGCCCTCTTCGCGGGCTATCTCCACCATGCGGCGCGCCATCAGACCCTCGCCCTTGGCGAGGATGACGGGCAGCGGCGTCCTGTCCTTCTCGTAATCCAGTGCCACGGCGAAATGGGTGGGGTTCGTCACGATGACCTTCGCCTTGCGAACGTTCGAGAGCGTGTTCTGTGCCAGCATCTCCTGATGCAACTGCTTGCGCTTGCCCTTGATATGGGGGTCGCCCTCCATCTCCTTGTACTCGCGCTTGACCTCGTCCTTGGTCATCATATGCTGCTTGTTGTACTGCCAGCGCTGGTAGAGATAGTCCAGCGCGGCGATGACGCAGAAGACCACGGCAGCCATGAGCACCATGTCGCGCGCCGCCGTGCCCAGCACCTTCAACAGCAGCCCTATGTCGCCGTCGGGGATGGAGAACAGCCCGCGCATGTGGTCGGACATCACCTTCCACACCGCCCAGCCGAGAACGCCAACCTTGATGCAGTTCTTGAGCAGTTCTACCGCGTTGCGCATGGAGAACACCTTCTTGAACCACTTGCCGGGGCTGATGTTCTCAAGCTTGGGCATGGCCCCCTTGAAGGCGAAGAGCACACCCGTCTGCGCCAGCGTGCCGAGAAACGCCGCCATCATGGCAAGGCCCACCACGGGCAGCACGATGCCCACGGCGGCATGCACCACCGCCGTGCCCAGAAGGGGCAGCGCCTCGTCGAAGGGCATCGCCATGTGGCGCATCGAAAGTTCCGTCACCTCCATCAGCGAGGCGAAGATGGATTCCCCGGCGAAGGCGAAGTACCCTGCCACCGCAAGCACCGTCACCGCCGACCCGATGTCCTGACTCTTGCAGATGTCACCCTTCTCGCGCGCCTCGCGCAGGCGTTTGGGTGTTGGCTGTTCGGTCTTGTCGCTCATGGCAGCAGCCCCTGAAGCGTGGCGAGGCCGCCCGCGAAGTCGGCATACAGCCCCGGTGCATGGGCCACCAGCGCCCCGAAGTAGAGCAGCAGAAGCAGGCTTGCCACCGCACTCTTCACGGGCATGGCCAGCACGTAGACGTTCAGCTGCGAGGCGAAGCGGTTCACCAGACCCAGCGAGAGGTCGGCCAGCAGGCACGCCACCATGATGGGCCCCGCCAGCAGCAGCATGTGGGTCATGAGCCACGCCACCTTTCCGGCGAAGTACAGGGGCAGGTCGGCCCGCCATGACAGCGGCGTCAGCGAAGGCACGGGCCATACCTCGTACGAGGTGTAGAGCAGCCCGAGAAAGGCTACGAAGGCTCCGCTGGCGTAGAAAAGGTACATCATCACCTGTAGCAGGAAGGCGCCGGTGGGCGAGGTCTGCTCACCCGACATGGGGTCGGACTCTTCAGCCATGGACGCGCCGCGCTGGTTGTCGATGAGAAAGCCCGCACTCTGCACGGCCCAGAAGGCCATGCCCGCCAGAAGGCCCATCAGCAGCCCCAGCAGCGTCTCCTTGAGCAGCAGCGCCCCGTAGTGGCCCATGAGCGAGGGGTCGAAGATGTGCCCGTGCGGCAGCTGCCCCACGATGACGGGGTGCAGCGGCAGATAGCATGCGAAGACGAGCACCAGACGCAACTGCCCGGAGACGACGTTGCCGCCCATGAAGGGGGCCACCTGCGCGATGACGAACAGACGCGGCATCCCCACCAGCAGGGCCAGCATATGGTCGTATACGGCCAGTTGGTCGAGTATCGTCTCCAGCGTCATGGTCGCCTACAACAGGTAGAACTTGACGAATATCTCGTCTGCGAAGCGCAGCAGTTCACCCCCGAACCAGCCGCCCATGAGAAAGAGCGTGAGCACCACGGCGATGAGCTTCACCCCGAAGGTGAGCGTCTGTTCCTGCAACTGCGTGATGGCCTGTATGAGGCTGAGCACGATACCCACCACAGACGCCACGATGATGGGCGGCATGGAGAGCATCAGCACAAGGTACAGCGCCTTGACCGCGTATGTCATGGGCATCGAATCCATGGGGTTCCTTCTCGTGCCCGCGCGTGCGGGATGACGGCGTGTGCCGATTCCTGACCTGACACCGGGGTGCGTGGCGGGCGGTATCGCCTGACCGAATAACAGCGTGCGCCGACGTCTGGCCGGATGACGGCATCTGCCGACGCTTGGCCGCATGACAGCGCCTGCCGACGCTTGACCGGATGACGGCATCTGCCGACGCCTGGCCGGATGACGGCGTCTGCTGCGCCTGCCGTGTAACTACCGCCCCGTGTCGCGGCCCCCGTCCCCTGACTGGCCGGATGGCGCCGCCGACGTCTGCCTGCCTTGCATACGCCTGCGGGGTTACAGGCGTATCCTGTTCACGGGTTGCACCGAAATCTCTGGCGTAAGCTCCTGATACGACATGACGGCGAGGGTGTAGTGGTCGCCTTCGATGAGACGCCGCACATACCGTCTGATATCCATCGAGGTCATGATGACGGGCTTCTGCGTCTGCTGGGCATACGGCCCTGCGGCATCGGCAACCGCCTTCATGAACCGTTCGGTCACGGCGGGTTCCAGCGCGAGGAAGGCCCCTGCGGAGGTCTGCCGGACGGCCTTGCGGATGGTCTCCTCCACGCCGGGGTCGAGCAGGATGGCGGGCAGCATGTTCTGCCCGCGCGAGTGCATGTAGCTTATCTGCCGCTTGAGTGCGCTGCGGACATACTCGGTGAGCATGACCGTGTCCTTCTCCTTGGCACTCCATTCGATGAGTGCTTCGAGGATGCTGCGCAGGTCGCGTATGGAGACCTGTTCCTGCACCAGCCGCTGGAAAATCTCTGCGATGCGCTGCACGGGCAGCAGGCGGGTGACTTCGCGCACGAGGTCGGGTGCCCTCTCCTCCATGCGGTCGAGAAGGTACTTGGCCTCCTGCATGCCGATGAAGGTGGAGGCGTGGCGCGAAAGCACCAGCGAAAGATGGTACGCGAGAATGCGCGCATGCGACATGTGCCCGATGCCCGCCTTCTCAAGCAGGCGGCATTGCTCGTCGGGCACCCACAGCGGTTCGACCTCGGGCAGGAAGCGTTCGCCCTCGCGCACGGCGACGCCCATCATGGCGAGGTTCTCGCGGGTGTCGCGCACGAGGCTCATGCCCTTCTCGAGCACCCCGCGCGACATGGGTATCTCGTTGAGGTTCAGCACATAGCACAGCCCCGGCAGCGCGGGGTTGGGGCGCACGTTGATGCCCGGAAAGGGCACCCCTAGGTCGAAGTACAGCGCACGGCGCAGCCGCGCCAGTTCATCGTTGAGCGAGTCGTAGTCGAGGCTCTCGCCAAGGGCCGGAGAGAGGTCGAGGATGATGGGCACGGTGGGGGCGAAGTCGTCGCCCTGCTGTGCGCCGCCCCGTGCGGGGCGCGGCTTCACCGCCGGTGCCAGCGAGCGCGAGAGTTCGGCGCGCGGGTCGGTCTCTGCGGGCAACTCCGCCATGCGGCGCAGCACGTAGCCGAAACCGCCGAGGGCCAGCGCCAGCCCCATCAGCTGCGGCTTGGGGAAGCCGGGCACCAGCGCGAAGAGAAAGACCAGCCCCCCCGCCATGAGCAGGGCCTTGGGCTGTCCGAAAATCTGCCCGCCAATCTGCGCCCCCACGTTGCCGCCCGAATCGCCCGACCGGGTGATGAGAATGCCCGCGGAGATGGACACCAGCAGCGAGGGTATCTGCGATACAAGACCGTCACCGATGGTGAGGATGCCGTAGGTGTGCAGCGCCTCGCCCGCCGCCATGCCGTGCTGCGTGATGCCGATGACCGTGCCGCCCACGATGTTGACCAGCGCGACGATCATGCCCGCGATGCTGTCGCCCTTGACGAACTTCATGGCGCCGTCCATGGCGCCGTACATCTGGCTTTCCTGCGACACGGTGTTGCGCCTGCGCTGCGCCTCTTCCATGTCGATGACCCCGGCGCGCATGTCGGCGTCGATGGACATCTGCTTGCCGGGCATGGCGTCCAGCGTGAAGCGCGCCCCCACCTCGGCCACGCGTTCCGCGCCCTTGGCGATGACGAGGAACTGCACGATGGTGAGGATGACGAAGACCACCGCGCCCACCACGAAGTTGCCGCCCAGCGCGTATTCGCCGAAGACGAAGATGATCTCGCCCGCGTCTGCCTGCAACAGGATGAGGCGGGTGGTGGTGATGTTGAGACCCACGCGGAAGAGCGTGGTGAAGAGCAGCATGGTGGGGAAGACCGAGAAGTCGAGGATGGACTTCACGTACATCGACATCATCAGCATCACGAACGAGAGCGCCATGTTGGCGCCGATGAGCGTGTCGACCAGCGGCGTGGGCAGCGGCAGGATCATCAGGGCGATGACCACCACCAGCAGCAGCACGATGGCGAGGTCGTTGTGCCGGGTGACAGCCCCCACGGCGGTATTGGCGCGGGCGAGCATGCTCATGAACGGTCTCCCGTGAGATGGCGGTAGGTCTCCACCGCGCCGTGCGCCTCGTCGTGCCTGCCCTGCTGCCACAGCGCCTGTGCGCGCAGGAGGTGCAGCGCGGCGTCGGCAGAGGTGAGCACCATGCCGTCGAGGGCCTTGTGCAGGTGGTCGAGGGCGGCGGCACCGTCACCCTCCGCCATGGCGACGGCGGCGAGGTTGCGGTACACGAGGCTGACCTCGGCCCTGGGGGCGTCGTCGGGCAGCAGCGCGGCGATGGCGGCGAAGGTGCGGCGGGCGCTCTCGTGGCGGCCCATGCGCAGGTAGAGGTAGCCGAGGACGCTCAGCGTCCGGCGGCATTCGGGGGCGACGGCCAAGGCTAACCTCCCACCATCAATCCGGTGTAGGCCCGGAGAAGTTCGGTGTCGTCGATGAGCGCGGCAAGGTCGTTGCGGACGAAGTCGCGCACCGCGGGCGAGCGTTCGAGGCTGAGCGCGTCGAGGCACTGGCGCAGGTTCGCGCCGAAGACGTCGGGGCGCAGCATCTCGCCGTCACCCACGGGCGGGCAGAGGGCCTGTTCGACCAGCCTGCGCGCGTTCTGCGGCGCGAAAAGCTCTTCCAGCCCCGCCTCGTGCAGCACGCTGGCGGCAAGGGGCCGGGCCTGTGGCATGGTGGCGCGGAAGGTCTCCACATCCATGACGTTCTGGATGCCCAGCGACCCGTCGAAGAACCCGGTGACGCGGCTCATGCGCCCTCCCCGGGTGCGGTGGCCCTGTCGAGTACACCGGCAAGCAGCACGGCGGCGTTCTCCACGTCCACGGCGGTGGCTGTGCGCCCGTCAAGCCGGGTGAGCACCACGGCCTGCCCGCCGTGCATGCCGCCCTGCAACGGCAGGGGCCATGCGTGGCGGTAGTGCGAAAGGTCGAGCAACCTGCGGGGCAGGTGCGTCTCGTGCGCAGGCACGGCACGGGCGAGATAGACCAGCAGCGTGTCGTCGGAAGGTTCGACATACAGCCGCCCCACCCCGTCGATGTCGAAGGCCGCAAGGCCCCCGGCAGAGGGCACGAAGCCGGTCATGCCCATGCGCCTTGCGAATGCGGCGATGGTGTCCTGAAGCATCCCTACCCCTCCTGCGCTGCCAGAAAGGCGTCTTCGCGGTCTATGGCCCTGTCCACGGCGTCCTGTACGGCGTCGAGCAGCTTCATGCGGCCCGCCGTCCCGTCGAAGAGTTGTGCGGGCACATTGCGTGTCATACGCAGAAGTTCCTGAAGGAACAGCACCTCATGCTCGATGTCGGGGGCCTTCGCCTGCGCCGCGATGCGGTCGATGTGCAACGCCCCCAGAAAGTTCTCCGACCGCAGGGCCACCACCTGCTCGAGCAGCCCCTGCGCCGTGAGCGGGCAGTCCTTCACGCCGTGCACGTTCTCCCACCGGGTCATCACGTCGGCGCACAGGGCGTGGGCGCTCTTGAGCAGCCGCAGCTGCCCGAGGCTGGTGTTTACGCTCTCGAGGTGCGTGCCGTCCATACTCGGCATGTCCGAACCGAGGTCGCTGGACAGGGCGCGGTACAGGAAGCCGATGGCCACGTCGAACCGTTCGTCGCCGTAGCGTTCGTTGATGGTGGCGAAGACCTGCTCGACGGTGGTGAAGTCGCACACCGTGCCGCGGTAGAGGTCGCGCAGGGCGTCGGCATCGCCAAGGTCGGCGAAACCGGCAGAGGCGAGCGCCCCGTGCACCCCGGCGCGGATGGCGGGACCGTGTTCCGCCTCGAGGTCGGCGATGGCGCCGCGCACCGCCTCGCGCACGCCGTCGGGGATGGCGGGGTCGTCGTCGAAGGCTTGCAGGGCGTCGTGCAGGGCGGCCCATGCGTCGCTGGGGTCGGGAAACTGCGAAAGCGCCTCCTGGCGCGCCTGTTCCCTGCCCTGCTGCGACTTGAGGCTGTCTTTCAGCCTGTCCAGCCCCTCGCCCTTGCCCGCCTGATGCATCAACTCCTTGTAGAGTTCGATGCGCTCGGCCATGGCGTCTTCGGTGCTCTTGCGTTCCTTGCGTTCGGAGAGTTCGAAGTCGTCGGTGGTGTCGGCGGCGAAGGTGAGTTCCTCGGCGGCATCGGCAAGCAGCGACAGCGGCGAATCGACCACGGTCGCGGCCCTGCCCAGCAGGGTGCCCGCGGCCCCGTCCGGCCCGTCCTGAACGTTCGCAAGTCCGGGCTGGGCAGGCCCCGACACGCCACGCAGGTCGATCGACATAGTGTATCCTCCACAAAAACTGCTGTGCATGTCCCCAATCTATCTACAAGAGCAGACGCCACCGGCCCATGGAAACGGGCCTGACGCCCGCCGCAGTGAGCCGAGTCGCGCCGTACCGTGCCTGTGTGATACGTCAGCACACTCTGCCGCACGCCACCTGATGCAGTCGGGCATGGCACCTGCCGCGCACTCTCAGGACTTACGTCCGTAGCAGCAACAACGTTGCAGATACACACCTTTGCGAAAAGCGGGCCAGAAGGTCCACATCCTACCACGCATCCACACGCATTGGCACTTGAAGAGACACCCGAGAAAATGCTTTAATGCGCTGTACAACGGCTAGTTAAATGACATATTCCGGGGCATGTCGGCAACAGCGCATGATGGTACACCCTACCTGCTGGCAGCCGCCCTACTCCGGTCACCGAAGCCGTGCAGGAGACGACACACCCGCAGCGACACGCGCTGTCGCACTGGCACATGGTACAGTCATGGACAGCACGCCAACAACACTGCCGCAAGGCGGCATATAAAGGCAACGATGTTGGCACTTCGAGAGGGGTACAACGGGCAGACAAAGGCGAAGCACCGGGTCTGACATCACAAACCACTGCAATGACACACTCTGCACCCCGCAAAGGGGGCATGGCATACTTGCTGCTACGGCGGAATCGTCCGCACCCGAACACCGCAGGAGGAACCGACCATGGCTTTCACCGAACAGGATTTCGAAGCGCAACAGGCACAGCTGCGTCAGCTTGAAGACGAACTCTCGCGCCTCGACGCGCAACTGGACGCCCAGATGAAGGCCGCCGGTGTCTCCGGGGCCGACCTCGCGGCGGTCGACACCGCGACCCTGCCGCCCGAAGTGGCCAAGGCCTTCACGCAGGCGCAGGAGAACGCGAAGCGCGAGGGCGAGGCACGCGCCAGCCGTTGCACCACCGCAGCCACGGCCACGACCTCGGCCAAGATTCCCGGCGCAGGTCGCCGCGGTGCCGTCCGCCTCTAGCGGGTGAACTTCCAGCCAGCAGCAAGGAGAACATCATGTCGCAAGTGAACAACACCTCCCTTTCCGGGATCATGAATTCCATCGACCTTGGCCCCACGCAGAGCCTCCAGATGCTCTTCGCCAAGCTCAACCTCGCACAGGCGCAACTGGCCAAGAACGGCGCCATGGACAACATCAAGAAGATCCAGGACAGTCAGGAGGCACAGAAGGAATGCGCCGCCATGATCCAGAAGGCGCGCGAACTCCAGAATACGGCCAAGAACAACAATGGTACCACCGACATGCCCGCCGACATGAAGGCCTTCTTCACCAAGAACAACCTGAAGTGGGACACCAAGGGCAACGACGACCATCACAACAAGGACGAGTGGGACTACAACATCCAGCAGCTCACCTCGTACCGCGACCAGCTGGGCACCGACACGCAGCAGCTCATGGTCTTCGTGCAGGACTTCATGGGCCAGTACAACTCGTACCTGCAGGGTGCCAACTCCGCCATCCAGCAGGGCAACCAGACCCTGCAATCCCTCGCCACGGGCCGTTAGGAGACGCCATGAGCACCAGCTATCAGCATTCCGGGCCGGAATTCACCGAAGCACAGATGCAGGCCATGGTAGACGGGCTGTTCGCCGGGGCCTCCATCGGCGCGGTGTGCAACATGCAGCAGGAACAGCTCGAGGCGGGCTACGCCCTCGCCTACAACCTGTACACCGCCGGGAACTACCGCGATGCCGAGACCATGTTCCGCGCGCTGTGCGTCTACGACCACAACGACGAACGCTACTGGCTCGGCCTTGCCGGGTGCAGGCAGGCGCAGGGCGACCTTGCCGGGGCCATCGACGCCTACGGCCTCGCCGGTGCCGCCAGCGCCCTCGGCGACCCCGCCCCCTTCGTGCATGCGGGCATCTGCTACATGAAGCTGGGCGACACCGAGAACGCGCGCAACACCTTCGCCGGGGTGCCCTTCATCGGCGACCCCGACAACGACACCCATGCCGCCATGCACCGCAAGGCAGAGGCCATGCTCGAACTGCTGGCCGGGGAGAGGCCATGAGCGCCCTGACCGTCGGCGGGCTTTCCGGCACCACCGGCGTGGGCGACATCTCGCTCGACCCCACACCGCGGTTCCGCATCACCACCGGCGCGACGCTGCCCCCGGCCCCCGGCGGGGCGGACGGCACCTCGAAGGCCGACCTTCCGGTACTGGCCCCGCCCATGGGCGGTCTGGCACTGGAGACGCTCATGTCCGCCCTCGGCAATGCCGAGCGCAGGCAGGCGTGCAAGAACGGTGTCGACCAGATCAAGTCCAAGGCCGCCGACCAGGCCAAGATCAACGAGGAAAGGCTGGAGCAGATCTCCAAGCGACTTGAGGACATGCGCTCGAAGTCGGTGCTCAACGGCTTTCTGAAGGCGTTCAAGATCATCGGCATGATCGTCGGCGCCATCGCCTCCATCGCCACCACCGTCGTGGGCGCGCTCACCGGCAACCCCCTGCTGGTGGCTGCGGGCGTCATGGGCATGGCCATGACCCTCGACGCCGTGCTGAGTACGGCCACGGACGGCAAGATAAGTTTCATGTCGGGCATGACAGAGCTTGGCAAGGCCATGGGCATGAGCGATGAGGCCGCCAAATGGTTCGGCTTCGGCATGCAGATGGCGGTGACCCTCGTCGCCGTGGGCCTCAGCCTCGGGGCGGGTTTCGCCAACGTCAGCTCTTCTGCCGCCAACCTCAGCACCACGGCGGCGACCAAGGCCCTCGACTTCGCCATCAAAGCGCAGCAGATAGGCCAGTTCGTCAACGCGGGCGTGGCCGTGGCGCAGGGCAGCGGCGCCATCGCCGGGGCCGTCATCGACTACCGCATCGCCTCGTCACAGGCCGACAGCAAAGAACTTGAAGCGATACTTGAACGCATTCGGGAAGCCATCGACTTCGAACACGACTTCCTTGAGGCGGAAATGAAACGGGCCGAAGAACTCATGGGCAAGGTGGGAGAAATCGTCAAGGATTGCGCAGAGGCACAGACTGCCATCCTTGGTGGAACCCCCGCCATGGCCTGACGGAGTACGACATGACGACCATCACCAACGTCCGCGATATTCCGGGGTTCAACCAGTCGCAGTACGACACGCTCGTCGCCACGGCCCGCGGTCAGAACATCGACCCGGCGGCCATCGACATGGCCCTGTTGCAGGCCGTCAACGCAGGCAGCAACTTCTCGGCGGCGCTCAACAGCGTCACGGGCGACCTGCCGCGCCTCTCGCTGCCGCACAACAACGCCCTCAGCCATCTGGGGTCGCTCGACATGGCTCCCTCGCCGGGGGCTACGCTCATGTCGCTCATCACCTCCATGGCTGCGGACGAACGCAAGCAGAACGCGCAGATGCGCATCGAAGAGACCAAGGCCATCGTCGAGAAGATCATGGACCAGGCCGACGAGATGCGGAACAAGGCCATCGTCCAGCTTGTGATGGGCGTGGTCTCGGGGGCCATCAGCATCGCGCAGGGCGTCGCCAGCATGAGCATGCAGGCCAGCGCCATGAAGCAGCTTGACGGCTTCCAGACCGGTTCGCAGATAGCCACGCAGAAGGGGCTGCCCAACATGGCCAAGTCGTTCGACGCCATGTACCAGAGTGGCATGTCCAAGCTGACGGCGCAGCAGAACGCCCTCAACAGCGGCTTCACCGCCGGCAACAGCGCGGTGGCGGGCATCAATCAGGCCGTGGGCGGCTTCTTCGACGCCGCCATCAAGGAGATGGACGGAGATGTCGAACGCATGAGGGCCAGCCGCGACGCCATGAAGCAACTCGACGACGCGCTGGCGCAACTCATCCAGAAGACCCTCTCCGGCATGGACGCCATCCAGCAGAACATGAACCAGACCCGTACACGCATTCTGGGCTGACCGACCGGGGCCCGCAGGGCCCCGGCCTCACTGCACGACACCGGGAGAACACATGAGCAGGCTGGACGACTTGGCGCGCCACGTGGCGCAGGCGGCGGGGTGGGCCACCCCGCAACCCGGCGGCGACGGCGCGTACGCCTTCCGTCTTGAGGGCGACCTCGACGTGACGCTGTTCTCGCCCGACGGACGCACGGGTATCATGCGGGCCGACCTCGTGCCCCTGCCCGACGACAGCCGCGCCGCAGACACCCTGCTGGCCGACAGCGCCCGCCACGCCCTCGCACGGGGGCGCACCCGCAAGAGCGTCATCGCCCTTGACGGAACCATGCTCGTGTTGCATCGCCAGTTGAACGTGGACACCGCATCACCCGATGAGGCGGCAGCCGCCATGCGCGACTTTCTCAACGATCTCGCATGGTGGAAGCGCATGCTCGCACCGTCCGCGCAGGGCAGTGCCCCTGCGGGGGGCGCGATGCCCGCCGGTGTGCCCTGGATTCCCATTCGCTGAAAAGGTGGTGGCCGTTGCCTAGTTATCGTTCCCGTTGTCGTGTTCCCCGTGACGCCACGCCACACCGCACCCGCGCCGCCCGCCTCATGACGGGCGGCTTGCGCCCGTCTGATACGCCCGGTACGCTCGGCGCGCCTGATATTCACGACGGCGCGCACCGACCAGTGATTCTGCACTATCCATGTCCATCGGGGCTGAAAACGGGTGCTTGTACGCCCGCCATTCACGATGGCGCTAGTACGCCCGGCACGCGGAACAGCCTGCGCCCGTACCTCGCGGCCATCTTCGCCGTGCTGCTGTTCATGCTGTGCCTTCACGCGCCGTCACGGTGCGAGGCCGCACCCGCCTTTCCGCACACCTATTCGCACTATTCGGAACAGGAGCAACTGACCGCGCTGCTGGCCGACTTCGGGCGCACGCAGGGCCTTGCCACGTCGTTCTCGCCCGGTGTCACGGGCACGGTCAGCGGCAGGTTCGAGGACGTGGCCCCGGAGAAGTTCCTTCAGGGCATGAAGGCGGCCTTCGGCGTGTCGTGGTACCGCCTCGGCCCCACGCTGCATTTCTACCATGAGGCCGAGACCACGCGCATCTTCATCTCGCCGCGGGTCATGAGTGCCGAGTCGCTGTACCGCATGTTGCGCCAGTCTTCGGTGCTGTCGCCGCAACTGCCCGCCGAACTCATGCCCGGCGGCGCCATGGTGGTCGTCTCCGGCCCGCCCGCCTACCTCGACCAGATTCAGGCCGCGGTGACGGCCTTCGAAGAGGCCCAGACGGGCAACTTCGGCATGAAGGTGTTCCCGCTCAAGTACGCGTGGGCCGAAGACATCACCGTCAACAGCATGGACAAGACCGTCACCCTGCCCGGTGTCGCCAGCATCCTGCGGGCCATGGTCAGCGGGTCGCCCTCGAGCGCCACGCGCGTCACGCAAGAGACCGCCACGGTGGACAAGCTTTCCGGCACGGGCCTCATCTCGCAGGGGCGTCAGCAGAAGGAGTCGGGCCAGTCGAATCAGGCGCAGCGCGGCGGGCAGGCCTCGCAGCAGGATTCGGGCGGGGCGCAGGACGGTCAGCAGGTGAGCATCATGGCCGACCCGCGCGTCAACGCCGTCATCGTGCACGACGCCGTGTACCGGATGCCCTACTACGAGTCGGTCATCGGCGACCTCGACAGGCCGGTCGAACTCGTGGAGATACACGCCGCCATCGTCGACATCGACACCAACTTCAAGCGCGACCTCGGCGTCACCTATCAGGCCACGGTGGGCAAGGACCAGCGGTGGGCGGGCGGTGCCGACGTATCCACGGGCACCGACAAGTTCACCCCCCTGCCCGTACCCGGCGTGCCGCAGGGCAGCGGCCTGACCCTCTCCACCATCTACACCATGGGGTCGGACTACTTTCTCGCCCGCATCAACGCCCTCGAGAAGAACGGCGAGGCCCGGATGCTGGGGCGGCCCTCGGTGCTGACCGTGGACAACGTGCAGGCCACCCTCGAGAACACCAGCACCTATTATATACAGGTGCAGGGCTATCAGGCCGTCGACCTCTTCAAGGTCGAGGCGGGCACGGTGCTGCGCGTGACGCCGCACATCATCAACAACGACGACGGCACCGACGCCATCAAGCTGGTGGTGAGCGTGCAGGACGACCAGAACAACCAGACCACGCCGACCTCGACCTCCACCACGCAGGCCATCCCGCCCATCAAGCAGACGAAGATCAACACGCAGGCCATCATCGGCGCGGGACAGAGTCTGCTGATTGGCGGCTACTACTACGAACAGAAGGCCACCAGCGCCGACGGCGTGCCCATCCTCATGAACATCCCGGTGCTGGGCAACCTGTTCAAGACCCAGTCGAAAGAGAACAAGAGGATGGAACGCCTCATCCTCATCACCCCCAAGGTGGTGCGCCTCGACAACCTGCCGGGGACCCCGCCACGGGTCGACGACCCCGCCTTCCACCGCACGGCCACCCAGTCGGACTATGCCGAACGCACCCCCACGCCGCCCCCGTCGCGCCGTAGCGGTTGCAGCCGCGCGCCCGACAATGCGCCGGAAGCGGCTTCGGGTGCGGCAGGTGGCACGGGAGGAACAGGGGTGACAGCGAACACAGAAGGCGGCACCACGCCCCAAGCGGCCACATCCCCTGTCCCTGCGTACGGAGTCGCCCCATGAGCAGTAGCGGCGACATCATCCTTCGCGTCTTCTCCGGCCCCCATACGGGGGCCGAGGTGGTGCTTCCGCCCGGCGACCATGTCATCGGCACCGAAGACTCGTGCGACATCATCCTCTCCGACGGCGGGCTTGCGCCACGCCACGTCTCCATCGGCGTCACCGCCGGAGTGCCCGGTGCGCCATCCACCGTCCACATCACCCCGCTTGACGGCCCGGTGCGCTACGACGATGCCGAGGTGCCCGCCACGGGCGTGACCCTCGCCCCGGCGACCCCCTGCCACATCGGGGAGACCTGCCTTGCATGGAACACCCCCGGCGCACCGTGGGAGACCTTCGACCTGACACCGCGCCAGTCCGTGACGGCTGCCGACGCGGCAGCGGGAACATCCGCCATGGCGGGTGGCGACCCTGCGGCGTCCACGCTTTCCGCCAATGCGGCCGCCAGTGCATCCCCATCGGGCGCGGCGGGCGATGCCCCCTCGGGCGCATCCCAGACGCCAACACTTTCGGCAACGCCTGCCAACGAAGTTGACGACCTCGTACTCGGCAGCCCCACCCGGCCCCACCACGAAAAACGCTGGCGGTCGGCCCTGCTGGCTGCCGCCGTCATGCTGCTGTGCACCAGCACGGTGGTCATCACCCTTGAGACACGCCCGCCCGCACCCCCTGAACGCGCGGCGCACCTTGCGGCGCAGCTTCATGCCGCGGGACTGACCGCCTTGCGCGTCGAGGCACGCCCCGAAGGGGTGGTCGTCTCCGGGCTGCTGGACGACGAGGCACAGCGCATCCGCCTGTGGGACATGGCACGGAACCTGCTGTACCGGGTACAGCTTGAGGTGGCTGTGCGCAGCGACGTGCTGCACGCCGTGAAAGCCGCCTTCAACAGCCGTGGCATCTACCCCGAGGTGACGTTCATGCCCGCCGCCGACACCACGCCCACCACACCGCCCCTGTCCGCGCAGGCCATGCCCAAGGCTGTGCCGGGTACGCCCGACGCCGGGACGGGTCTCGCGCAAAGCCCAGACACGGCGACCACCAGCATGGCGGGCACCGGCACGGCAGCGAGTGGCGTTGCGGGTACAGGCGGCAACGGCGGCAACAACAGCGACGGAAAGAGCATCGGCGGCATGACGGCAGGCACCGTGCCCGCCGGGGCTGCGACGCTGGCATCCGCCCCGCTTGCGACCCCGCAAGCCAAGGCGGGTCTGCGTGTCGCGGGCTACATGCGCGACGGCGTGGTGGAGGCATGGGCCTTCGACGCGCTGCGCGAAGACGTGCCGCAGATGCCGCACGTCACCCGCGACCTGCGCTATGCCAGTCAGGTGGCCCCCGTCCTCGACCCGCTGCTTGCCGACGCGGGGCTGAAGCATGTGCAGACGCGTTACCTTTCAGGCGTGGTGCAACTCTCCGGCGACCTCGACGCGGCACAGCGCGAGGCCCTCGACACCGTGCTGGCGCAGACGCGCACGCGGCTTCAGGTCGACATCCCCTTCGAGGTCGTCCAATCGGCCCCGGCACCCGACAAGAAACAGCAGGAGGCCCCCGCCCCGGTGGCGGGCCGCGGCTTCACCCCCGCACGGCAAGAGGCCGCAGCCCCGGCACAGGCCGAGGGGCCACAGGGCATCGACGTGCGCAGTGTCACTCTCACGCCGTTACGCTTCGTCACCACGGGCGACGGACAACGCATCTTCGAAGGCGGCATGCTGCCGGGCGGCTATGTCGTCGAATCCATAAGCACCACCGAACTCCATCTGCGCAAGGATGGACGTTCCACCATCTACCGACTGAGAGGTTCCCATGACTGAACCGCGCGCATCGGCGTTCGACCTTGCCGACGACCACTCCGGCGTCAAGGCCCGCGCCCTGAAGGAAGAACTGCTCACCCTCGACATGTCGGTGAAGCGCACCATGGACGCCGGGCTCACCCCCGACGACATGAAGGTGGCACAGGCCGCCCGCGACGCCGTTCAGGCCGCGTCGCGCGTGGTCGAGGCCCTTTCCCGCTGACCCCGTAAACCCGCAGGAGGATACCATGAACGTCGGTAACGCCCCCGGACTCGACCTTGGCAAGATGTTCCAGACAGGTGTCGACAGCCTCGGTGACAAGGGCAAGGCACTTCAGGACAAGATGGGCACGCTCATGCAGCAGGAACAGGTCAGCCCTGAGCAGATGCTGCAACTGCAATTCGAGATGGGCCAGTACAACGCCACACTCGAAGCGCTGTCGTCGGTCACCAAGAGCATGACGGACATGCTGAAGAGCCTTTCGCAGCGCACCGGCTAGCACCGCGTGCGGGTGTGTGGGGGGCCGCGGCCCCGCCCGCTCCGCCCGTCACGGGCGCAGCCGTCATGCGGCTATCGCGCCCCATGGTGCGCATGTCGTGCGCGTGACGCGCTCATGTAGCGCACATGTCGCGCCCGTATCACACCCGGCTTGTGTCCGGCCTGTGCCAGTTTGCCTGAACAGAGGAGAGAACCGTGTTTTCAGATTCCGACATATCGCTGTTGCTCGATGTGGCCAACGCCGCCTGCCATAAGGGCCATGTGGCCGACGCCCGCAGCATCTACGAAGGTGTGCTGGCCGTGCGCCCCGGCTTCGCCCCCGCACGTCTCGGGCAGGCCCTCAGCCACGCCGTGGTCAACGAATTCGCAGAGGCAGAACGCATCATCAACGAAGAGGTGCTGGCAGAAGCCCCCGAAGACACAGATGCCAAGGCCCTGCTGGGCCTGACCTACTTCCTCGCCGGACGCGACGAAGAGGCCCGGGACGTGCTGCGTCCCGTGGCAGAGGGCGACACCCCTGCCGCCTATGTCGCAAGGGGACTTCTGGAAGGCATCCGCTAGCCCCGCCCACGGGGGCGCAACGGCACTGCGACCGGAGACGCCATGGACATAGCCGCCGTCGGCAAGGCGTCGTCACGCCTTCTTGAGGCGCTTGAGAAGTTGAGTTCCTCGCCGGGGGCCGACCTCAAGAGCGCGACCGGGCCTTCGGGCCAGCCAGACCCTGAACTGGTGCGCGCCTTTCTGGACGCGCTGGAGGGTACGGGTGGTGCGTCGTCGGGTCTGCAAGGCGGTGCTGGCGGGCAGGGTCTATCCGGCCCCACGGCCCTGTCCGATGACGGGCCGGGAGGCTTGCCGCTGCACGGCGGGCCGGAGGCCATGCCCGGTGTCGGGCCCGATATCGGGCCCGAAGCGGCATCGGGGATAGGGTCTGACACGCGGCCCGACGCCGTGCGGGGCAAGGCCGCGTCAGGCGGCATTGAGGACGGACACGACCCGACACGGCCCGAGGCCACGGGTGTGCCGGAAGGAACGGGCGCAACGGATAAGACGGGCACCACCTATCATGTGGACGATGCGGCACGCCGCACCGGAGTAGAAGAGATGGGCCTCGGCGAGACGTCGCCTACGTCACCGCAAGGCGCAGACCGCACGCACGCGCCCGATGGCGTGCGCACCTCGCCCGAAGTGCCGGGAACGGGCCACGAATCCGGCGCAGGGCGCGGTGCCTCCGGGGCGGATGACCCGCTGCGCGAACTGGCGCGACTGGTCGAACGGGTTGCCACCGGGCAGCCCACGCCCACCGAACTCTACAGGCTGCAATACATGGTGGGCATGTTGCGGCTTCAGGCATCGAGCGGTACTCAGGTTTCACAGCAGGCTACGCAGGGTCTCGAATCCCTGCTCAAGCAACAGGGCTAATCCGCCACCGAGCGAGAGGACACGATGGGACGACGCGACAGGGCATACGGACTTCTGGCCACATGGCGAAACGTCGCGTTGGCGGCACTTCTGCTTGTGCTCCTCACCGGCTGCAAGGCTGAACTCTACAAGGGTTTGAACGAGGAACAGGCCAACACCATGCTGGCTACCCTCCTCAAGCGCGGCATCGAGGTCGACAAGCAGTCCGAGGGCAAGAACGGCTATACGCTGAGCGTCGAACGCAGGCAGGTGGTGCAGGCCCTCGAGGTGCTGCGCGAGAACAGCCTCCCGCGCGAGCAGTACCAGAGCCTCGGCAAGGTCTTCTCCGGCGATGGCATGATCGCCTCGCCCTCCGAAGAGAAGGCCCGCCTCTCGTACGCCATCTCGCAGGAACTGGCAGACACCTTCTCGCGCATCGACGGCGTGCTGACGGCCCGCGCCCACGTTGTGCTGGCCTCGTCCGACGTGGGCACCGACACCCGCACCCCCGCCTCGGCTGCCGTCTTCCTGCGCCACACCGAAGACTCGCCCGTGGTCAACCTCATCCCCAAGATACGCGAGATGACAGCCAAGGCCGTGCCGGGGCTGGACTACGAGAAGGTGTCGGTCATGCTGGTGCCCGTGCGCGAGAGCGTCACCGTGCCCCTGCGCGACGCCCCCACCCTGCTGGGCATTCCGCTGCCTTCCGATTCGGGGCCCTCGTACCTTCTCGCCGGGGCCGCCATCGCGCTGCTGTGCGCCCTTCTCGCCCTCGCCCTCATGGGCGTGCGTGCGGGGCTTGCCACGCTCGAGGCCCGCAAGAACGCAGCTGCCGACGCAAAGCAGCACGGCGGAGACTAGCCCACCATGAACCGGGCGTTCTTTCTGGATATCCTGCGACGCAAGCCGGCCCTGTTCCAGGCCATGCTCGCGTTCAACGCCGAAGGGTCGCCGTCTGCGTCGGGACTTGCCGACGTGCTGACGCGGGCCGTACCGGGCATCGACGCAGGGCTGTTGCTCACATCTCCCGACGTCCGCAGACGCCTCACCGCACTGTGCCCTGTGGCTGCGCCCGGTGAGACGGCTGCGGGTGCGCCGGGCCACGGCGCGGCTGGCAGCACAGCTGGCAAGACATCCGGCAGCACACCGGGCAACACCTTTGGCCCCGACACAGCAACATCCGGCGAGCGGGCTTCCGAGGCTACGGCCCCCGGCGCACCGGCTTCGGGCGCACCGCGCGTGCCCTTCTGGGATTTCGCCGAAGAATCGCGCAGACTCGCCCTGCTGCCCGCCCCCGCCGTGGACAGGCTGGCCCTCACCTTCGGCGCGGCACTGCACGGCAACGCCTTCGCCGTCCTCGTCCGGCGCGACGACGTGCTCACCCTGCGCGCCGCCCTCGGTGAAGACCTCTACGCCTACGGGCTGCACCGGGGCCGCTACCAGCTTGGCGGCGTGCGTCGCCACTTCTCGCCGCTGCGCGACGCCGAACGCACGGGCGAGGGCATCGCCCGGCGCATCCGCACCGACGGCCTCACCGCGCTTGGCGTGTGCATCGCCCGCTGGCCCGACGTGCTGCGGCGTCGGCTGGTCTGGCCCGACAGCATGTCTGGCATCTCCTCGGGCAACACCCCCGGCAACACCCCCGAAGACATCACAGCCGACATCATCTCCGGCACCTCTCCCCGGTGGGACGAGGCGCGCAGGCAGGCCGCATGGCCCGACATCTGGTTCTCGCTACGGAAACTGCTCCTCAAGGAGGTCGCACCGCAATGGGCGCCCTGTTTCGACTGAACGCCAGCACCGTCGTCCCCGCTGCGGGCCGCCGCGTGTTGCGCGCGGCTGATGCCGCCCTGCTGTGCGAGGCGCAGGACATCCTTGCCGCCGCCCGTGAACGTGCCGCCGCGCTGGAACGCGAGGCCGAAGAGGCCTACGCCAGACGCCTTGACGAGGGCTACAACGACGGTCTCGAACAGGGCCGCATGGAACACGCCGAGAAGGTGCTTGAGACCGTCCTCTCCTCTGTGGAGTTCATCGAGGGCATCGAAGGCACGGTGGTGCGCGTGGTCACCGAGTCCATCCGCAAGGTCATCGGCGAGATGGACGACGACGAACGCATCGTGCGCATCGTGCGCAACGCCCTCGTCGCCGTGCGCAACCAGCAGCGCGTGACCATCCGCGTGGCCCCCGCAGACGAGAAGGCCGTCACCGAATCGCTTGCCGCCATGCTGCAACGCGCCCCCGGCAGCGTGGGCTTTCTCGACGTGGTGGCCGACCCGCGCCTTGCGCGGGGGGCGTGTCTGCTTGAAAGCGAACTCGGCGTGGTGGACGCCAGCCTCGAGACCCAACTTGCCGCGCTGGAGAAGGCGTTCCATGCCAAGATCAGGTGACGCACCCCTGCGGGCGAGGGCGGCAGCAGCCCGGCATCCGAAGAAGAACGCCCCCCTTGTGCGCCCGCCGACCCTCTCCGGTGCCGTGCGCCATTTCGCGGACACCTCGGCGGCTGGCCTTTCCGGGCCTGACCTTCAGCAGGCACACCTTCAAGGGGCACACCTTAAGGGGACACATATCACCGGGCCTGACTCTTACAGGACGGCCCCTTACGGCGTGGCGACATCGTTCCGGGCGGCAGCGCACAGGCACCGCACCCCCACGACGGCAACCGCCGCCGTGCCCCGCCACCCTGCAACACACCGCGCCCCGCGGCAGGAGTCGGCATGGCCTTCGAATACATAGGCCCGCTGCTTGAAGAGGCCGTCAACAGCGGCCCCTCGGTCGAGGTGCGCGGTCGCGTCGAACAGGTGGTGGGAACCATCATCCGCGCCGTGGTGCCCGGGGTGAAGGTCGGCGAACTGTGCCTGCTGCGCAACCCGTGGGACGACTGGAACCTGCGGGCAGAGGTGGTGGGTTTCGTCAAGCATGTGGCGTTGCTCACGCCGCTGGGCAATCTTCAGGGCATCTCGCCCGCCACGGAGGTCATCCCCACTGGCGAGATTCTCTCCATCCCCGTCGGTGAAGACCTCTTGGGGCGCGTCCTCGACGGCCTTGGCGACCCCATCGACGGCGGCCCGCCGCTGAAGCCGCGCACCCGCTACCCCGTCTACGCCGACCCGCCCAACCCCATGACGCGCCGCATCATCGACAGGCCCATCTCGCTGGGGCTGCGTGTCCTCGACGGGGTGCTCACCTGCGGCGAAGGCCAGCGCATGGGCATCTTCGCGGCTGCGGGCGGCGGCAAGAGCACCCTACTCTCGAGCATCATCAAGGGATGCTCTGCGGATGTGTGCGTGCTCGCGCTCATCGGTGAACGCGGGCGAGAGGTGCGCGAGTTCATCGAACACGACCTCGGCCCCGAAGGACGCAAGAAGGCGGTGCTGGTGGTATCCACCTCTGACCGTTCGTCCATGGAACGGCTGAAGGCCGCCTACACGGCGACCGCCATCGCCGAATATTTCCGCGACCAGCGGCGCAGCGTGCTGCTGATGATGGACTCGGTGACGCGCTTCGGACGCGCCCAGCGCGAGATAGGGCTGGCAGCGGGCGAACCGCCCACGCGCCGGGGCTTTCCGCCGTCGGTCTTCTCGACCCTGCCGCGCCTCATGGAACGTGCGGGCAACTCCGACAGGGGTTCCATCACCGCGCTGTACACCGTGCTGGTGGAAGGCGACGACATGACAGAACCCATCGCCGACGAGACGCGCTCCATCCTCGACGGGCACATCGTCCTCTCGCGCAAGCTGGCGGCAGCCAACCACTACCCCGCCATCGACGTGCAGGCCAGCGTCAGCCGCGTCATGAACGCCATCGTCGGCAAGGAGCACAAGGGCGCGGCGCAGAAGCTGCGCAAGATTCTCGCCAAATACGCCGAGGTGGAACTGCTGGTGCAGATTGGCGAATACAAGAAGGGTTCCGACAAGGAGGCCGACGACGCGCTGGCGCGTGTGGGCGCGGTGAACGCCTTCCTGCGGCAGGGTCTCGACGAGCGAAGCACCTTCGACGAGACGCTGGCGGCCCTGTACAAGGCCACGGAGTAACACATGGCCCGCGCCGCCTATCCGCTGCAACCGCTGCTCGACGTACGGCACTTCCGCGAGAACGCGGCGGCAGGGGCGTTGCGCCTTGCCGAACGCGCCCTGCGCGAGGCCGAGGACGACGAACAGCGTCGGCGCGACGAACTGGCGGCCTACCGCGCATGGCGGCCCGACGAGGAAGAGAGACGCTACGACGCCATCATGGGGCAGGTCATGGCCCTCGCCGACCTCGACCGCTTCAAGGCGGGGCTGGCGGCCCTCGCACAGGGTGAACTGCTGCGCGAGGAGGAGGTTCGCACGGCGGAACGCGCCACCGAAGCCTGCCGCAAGGCGGTGCTCGCCGCGCGCGAGGCTGCGGCGCAGGCACGGCGCGACACCATGAAGATAGCCACGCACCGCGACATCTGGCGCGAGGCGGCACGGCGCGAGGCCGAACGGCTTGAAGACCTCGAGATGGAAGAGTTCAGAACGCCCCCCTCACCGGAGGGCGACGACCTGTGACCACGATGACGCGTGAAACGGCGGGAACACATGGCTGATTTTCTGAAGATCGACGCGGAACGGCTCGACCGTGCCGTCGCCCACGAAGAGGGACGCAAGACGCCACCTTCATCGCAGGAGGTGGATGCCTTCGACCGGGTCATGCAGCGCCCCGGCGACGAACGGCAGAACGGCTCTCATGACGGCATGGAGGGCGACGGTGATACGGGCGCGGATGGCGCCCCCGATACCGGTACCGACACCCTGCCCGGTGCCACGGCCTCGCCGTTCCAGTTGCTGGGCGGGGCCATGCAGGGCCTGCTCACCCTGCACGGCGCAGAGGCGGCAGAGGGCGCACAGCAGCCCCACGCCATGACCGACGCCGACAGCCTCGCCAGCACACTGGTCGAGCGCATCCTCGTCTCCTCGCCCGGTTCCGGCACTGCCGAGATTCGCATCATCCTCGGCGACGGCGTGCTGCCCGGTACCGAGATTCACCTCGCACGCGGGGCCGACGGCCTTCTCTCCGTCTCGCTACAGACCACCGACCCCGGCTCGTTCCAGAGTCTGGTCGCCGCCCGCGACGGGCTGCAACAGCGGCTGGAACGCCTCGAACAGGGGCAGGTGCGCGTGGAGGTGAGTCAGGAGGCGCGGCCCGACGACGGCGACGCCGACCGCAGGTCGGCAGGCTACATGACGCAACAACCCGACGAGGAGCGACGCTAGCGTGCCCACCACTCCCGCATCCGCCCCGCATCAGGGTAGTACTCCCTCAAGTCAGGGCCACACGCCTCCAAGTCAGGGCCACACGCCTCCAAGTCAGGGCCACACGCCCGCGAGTTCAGGCGTCATTCCCGCGCTCAGGCCGCCACGGGTCTCTCCGGCGGCCACGGCCCTGCTCAACGTGCTGCACACCCGCAGCCAGCCGTGGCGCGTTCAGGCGGGCACCCTCGCCTGCGGTCTCTCTGTCCCGGTGGAACAGCTTCCGTTCGTTCCGGCGTACAGCTTCAGGCTGCTCATCGGTGACGCCTCGTGCCGTCTCGACGCCGGGGCGGGCCTGCCGGTGCACAGCCACCCCGCGCTGGCGGGCGTGCAGGGCGACGTGGACCTGCCCGACGCCCTGCGGCTGGCCCTCGCCGAATTGCTTCTGGCCCCCCATTGCACCGCGCTGGCAACCCTTCTGGGCACCACCGTCCGGGCCGAGGCCATGGAGACGCCCCCGGCGGCCTCCACAGACGCCGCCCCCGGTGTGGCTTCGGGCACGAGTGCGGGGCACGATGCACCGCCCCCCGGCAGTTGCGCCGTGGTGCTTGCACTCTCCGTCCCGACAGGTGACACAAAGGGCGGCACGGCAGCTGGCGGGACGACGCCCGCCCCGGATACCGGCGGTGATGGCGACAACCGCGACAGCGGCAGCGCGGGCCATACCGTCGTGCCCCTGCGGTTGACGCTGCCCGTGGCCCTTGCCACCTCACTGGCGGCGCAACTCATGGCCCTGCCCGAACGCCACACCCCGCGCGAGGACATTCCCGTCACCGTCACCATCGAAGCCGGAAGGATGCGCCTTGCCGCGCATGAACTGGCGACGCTGGCCGTCGATGACGTGCTGCTGCCCGAAGACTACCCCGCCCTGCGCGGGCGCATCGCCCTCATGACAGGGCCGCACGCCTTCGCCTGCTCCCTGACCGAAGGGCGGGCCACCGTGCTCGACGCCACGCCCGCACCGAACACCCCGGAGTCACCCATGAGCGACCAGCAGACCCCCGAAGTCCCCGCAGGGCTGGATACCGCAGCCCTCGAAGTGGACATCGTCTTCGAACTCGAACGCCGCACCATGAAGCTGAACGACCTTGCGGCCCTCGCCCCCGGCTACACCTTCGCCCTCGGCACCGACCCCCTCGCCCCGGTGACGCTGCGGGTGCAGGGACGGAACATCGGGCGCGGGCGACTCGTCGACCTTGACGGTACGCCCGGCGTGCAGGTGCTGCACCTTGAGAGCGCATCGCCCCATCAGGCAGACGGCGGCGGGGCAGCCGGTGCAGGAACCGGTACGGCTACGGGTGCAGGCATGTCGGGCGGTGCTGGTGGCACGCCTACTGGCAGCGCGACAGCCGGAACGTCCACCGGCAGCACTGCCGGCGCGACCGCAAGGCCCCCCCTGTCCACGGGAGACGACGCGTGACAGGCGTAGCCCCACTGTATTTCATCGCGGGCATGGCCCTGCTGGGTCTTGCGCCGTTCTTCCTGATGATGGTCACCTCGTACGTGAAGATCGTGGTCGTCACCTCGCTGGTGCGCAACGCCCTCGGGGTGCAGCAGGTGCCGCCCACCATGGTCATGAACGGCCTCGCCATCATCCTGAGCATCTTCATCATGGCCCCGGTGGCCTCGGGCACCCTCGACCTCATGCAGAACATGAAGATCGGCCCCGACCCGGCCCCGCGTGAGATCATCGCCCTGCTGGACAAGGCCTCGCCCCCGCTGCGCGGCTTTCTCGAACGCAACGCCGACGACAAGGTCGTAACGGTGTTCATGAGCACCGCCAAGCGCATCTGGCCCGCCGACCAGCACGCCAGCATCTCGCGCGACAACCTGCTCATCCTCATTCCGTCGTTCACCATCTCCGAACTGACGCGGGCCTTCCAGATTGGCTTTCTGCTCTATCTGCCCTTCGTCGCCATCGACCTTGTCATCTCCAACATCCTGCTTGCCATGGGCATGATGATGGTCTCGCCCATGACCATATCGCTGCCCTTCAAGCTGCTTCTCTTCGTCACCCTCGACGGCTGGCTCAAGGTCAGTCAGGGGCTGCTTCTCAGTTACCGCTAGCACGGGGCCGCGCGCCCCATCGGAGCCTCTATGCAGATTGTCACCACTGAACGCGACGGCATCACCGTCATCTCCCTCACCGGGCGCATGGACGCCACCACCGTGGCCTCGTTCGACGAGGCATGGCGCACCTGCCTCGACAACGGGGCGCGGCGCATCGTCGTCGACCTTGGCGGCGTGGAGTACATAAGCTCGGCGGGGCTGCGGGGCATCCTCTCGCTGCTCAAGGCGAGCAAGGCGGCGAAGGGCGGACTGGCCTTCTGCAATGTGGGACAGATGGTGGCAGAGGTGTTCCGCATCTCCGGCTTCACGTCGATGCTCGCCGTGTTCCCCGGTCTCGACGAGGCCCTCGCCTCTCTCGCCTAGCCGGAGGACGGACGCATGGCCACCCTCTCTGTTCCGGCAAGCATCGAGCACCTCGCCACGGTCAACGCCTTCATCGCCGAGCATATGCCCGAGCAGCATCGCGGCATCATCCCGCAGGTGGAGCTCACCGCCGAAGAACTGCTGGTGAACGTGTTCAGCTACGCCTACCCCGACAGCCCCGGCAAGGCCGAGGTGGGCTGCCGTGTCGTGCTGTTCGACGACGCGCCCTTCTTCTGCCTCACCGTCAGGGACTGGGGCGCACCGTTCAACCCCTTCAGCGAGGCACCCACGCCCGACACCTCGCTGGATGTGGAGGAACGGCCCGTGGGCGGTCTCGGGGTGCATCTCATCAAGTCCATGGTGGGGCATTACAGCTACAGCCACCACGAGGCGTCGAACCACATCGAACTCTACTTCCCCCTCGGCGACTGACGGGGGCACCATGCACCACACCCGCGCCACGCATCCCCACCGCACCATGCCCGCCACGAAGCGGACATGGCCCGCGCTGGCGGGGTGCTGCGCGCTGGCGGTGCTGGTGCTCGGCCCGTGGGAGACGGTGACGGCGGAGACGGGACAGCCCGCACTGTACGGCATCATCTCCGAAGAGGTGAACGTCTCTGAACGCCAGCCCGTGCGCCTTGTGCCGCATGGCCCCCTCGTGCGCGGTGCGACGCCCGGTGCGGGCGGTGTGCCCGATGACTCCGATGTGCCCGGCGCAAACGTTGCGGGTGGCGCAAACGGCGCGGACAAGACGAACGGTACACCCGATGCGGACGGTGCGCCCCACGCCAACAGTGGGCATGGTGTGCATGGCGTAGATGGTCTGGATGACGCGGATGCAGCCACGGCCTCTGCCCGCGTCCCGGCGTCATCCGCAGACGTCGCCTCCGGTCACGCCGAGACCACCACACCCCCGGCAGATACCGCCGGGGTGATGCCGCAAACGGCAGTGCCGCAACGACCTGCCCGCCCGGTACGGCCGGACGCACAGACCGCAACGCACAGCCCTGCGCCATCCGGCATCCCTCATGCCGTGGGCGATGGGGCACGGGTCGCACCTTCGGGAAGGGCGTCCGGCACCACGACGTCCCAACCGTCCGGCCCGGCTGCAAGACCGGCGGATGCCCCGGCAGCCGTGACGACGGCAACGCCTGCGTCCGCAACACGTTACGGTACGACTTCCGGCACGGTGCACTCCATCCCGTCCGTCTCGCAACACGCTACCGCGTCCGTCTCGGAACACGCTACCGCGTCCGCATCGCAACACGCTACCGCGTCTGTCTCGCAGCACGCCACAACCTCCGAGAACCTTCTCGACAGCATGGATGTCTACGCCCTCTCGCCCCACGCGGCGCGCCTCGCCCTGCCGCGCATGGTGCCGGTGGTCGTGGCGGAACGCCTGCGTGTGGCGCGTCCCGCCTTCCCCTTCTGGGAGTCTGCCATCGACAAGGCCAGCCGCACCCACGCCCTCGACCCGCGCCTCATCGCGGCGGTCATCAGGGCCGAATCGGGCTACGACCCCGGCGCGGTCTCGCCCCGCGGGGCACAGGGCGTCATGCAGATCATGCCCGCCACGCAACGTGAACTGGGACTCGACGACCCCTTCGACCCCGAAGCCAACGTCGAGGCCGGAAGCCGCTACCTCCGGCAGCAACTCGACCGCTTCGGCAGCCTCGAACTGGCGCTGGCGGCCTACAACGCAGGCCCCGGCAACGTGCTGAAATACGGCGGGATGCCCCCGTTCGACGAGACCCGCACCTTCGTGCGGCGCGTACTGGACGGCATGCGATGAGCGCCGTCATGCACCACGGTGGGGGGCACCGTGCGCCCTTCGCGCCACGCCCCCACGGCATCCCAACGGGGCAGGCGTCCGGGCAGGCGTCCGGGCAGACGACAGGGCCGACCGCATCGACCGAACGGCATCACAGCCGACAGCACGGAACCGGACGGGGCACCACGCCACGGGAGGTCGCAATGCCACCGATGTCGGCACGACAGGCATCACTGCCAACGATGGTGGCACAGACGATGCGGCATTCCACGCACGTCCGCGCCATCCCGCACGCCTCAAACGCGACACATTTCAGGAATACACATGGTTACGACACCGCGCCACCCGCTGGCACGGAGATTGGAAAGCACTGGTAAAAGCAAGGAGCGATGCGATGACCATTCGTGAAAACGCACAGCAGATTCTCGACGGGCTGGCCGAAACGCTTCAGTGCGGCCCTCTGGCCTTTGACGACGCCAACAAGGTCGATTTCGGCATCGATGAGGACATGGGCGCCATCATCTACCTCTCCGAAGACACGTCCAGCCTCGTGGTGAGCATCATCCCCGGCAGGGTCGACCCCGACGACACCGGGCTTCTCTACGACATCCTCTGCGGCAACTACATGTGGGGCTTCTCTGCGGGCGGCAACATGGGCATCGACCGCGAGACGGGCCTTCTGTCCATCCACCGTCTCATCGAACTTCCCGTAGATGTGGCAGGCGACCCCATGGCCTTCCCTGAACTCTTCGCCGCCATGGTCGGCGCTGCACGGTACTGGCGCGCACGCCTCGCCCCCGAAGGCACGGCCCCCGCAGCCTCCGGCGCACCGACCGACTTCTCCGGCATGATCCGCATCTAACAGCACCCACGAAGCCACCGCACGCACCGCTCACGGTAGCGCGCGACCATGGAGGAAGCATGGCACCGCTGATCCTCAACCAGCCTCTTCTCGGCCCCGGTCAACCCGGCGGCCTTCAGGCCCCCGGCGCACCCGTGCAGGGCGCACCGCAACAGGCCGCCCACCCCCTGCCGCAGCACATGCAGGGTGTGGCGCACCCCGCCGTGGCGCAACAGGCGGGGCAGCAGCACATCGCGCAGCCCGGGCCGCAGGGTCTTGCCGGACAGGCACGCCCCGGCGGGCTCTTCCAGAACATGCGCCGCTGGTTCGCCGAGGTGCGCACCAGCCACACGCCCACGGCGGGCCTGCCCGCACAGGTGCAGATTGCCATGCCCGGCGGCGGGCAGGTGACCTACGACGGGCGCGACCTCGCGCAGATGATACGCTCGCTGCCCAATGCCGAGCGTGCCGCAGCGCGCGCCAACCTCTCCGCACACCTCGCCGGGCGCATGCAGCACGGGCAGACCCTGATGCAGGACGTGCTGGCGGGCCACGCCCAGCCCAACCCCACGGCGCAGGACGTGGCCGACGTGATGCTCTTCCTCGACGCCAAGGCCAACGCAGGCGGACAGGCGTTCAGCGCGGGGGCCTTCAGCATCGAAGACCCGCAAGGCCATCTCGCCGCCTTCCTCAACCAGTGCCCCGAGAAGTACCAGCGTTCGTCCAGCCACATGAGCGACATGCAGCGGGCCGTGGTGGACGGGCACACCAACACGCACCGTGGCATCGACATCCCGCAGGGCCCCAACGGGCTGCCCCACGGCAACGCCACCACCCTCTTCGCCGTCATCCCCGAAGGGGCGGGGGGTCAGCCGCCGCGCCGCATGTTCCTCAAGATGGAGTCGCACGGCTGCCGCCTGAGCACCCTCTCCGGGGCGGCGCATCAGGCCGGGCAGGATGGCGTACCCGACAGGCCCGTGCGACTGCGCACCGACCTGCGCGAGGCCATCGGTCATGCCTTCAGCTTCATCGCCACCCGTGGCGCGGGCAGTGCGCTTGGGTCGCGCAAGGAGCGCATCCCCGACGGCGTGAAGCAGGCCTTCAAGGACTTCACCCGCGAAAGCGCCGCCATTCTCACCCCGGCGCAGCAGACCATGCTTCAGGCGGGCAACCCCCTCGGTTCGTCGGGCGGCATCCGCACCATGATGGCCAACATGCGCACCACGCTGGCAGCCATGCCCGCAGGGCCCGAGCGCAACCGCTTCGCCGGGCTGTGCGGCAACCTCGTGCGCTCGATGGAACGCTCGCTCACCCGCGCCGACCACATGGAGGCCCGCATCGGCAACGAGGTGATGTTCGATGCGGCAGACTTCGCCCCCGCGCCCGGCGGTGTTGCGGGTGGTGCCCCCGGAGGCCCCGGTGGGCCTGGCGGGCCGGGTGCTGGCGGCGCGGCACCACGCCCCGTGGGGCCGCAGTCGCCCGAACGTCTCATCTGCCCCACGCCCCTCACCCCCGCGCAAGAGGCGGTGCTGGCACCGCTTTCGCCCGCAAGACGCCTTCAGGTGCTGGCGGCCCTGCCACAGGCCACGGCCACGCTCACGGCCATGGGGCAGCTTGGCTTCGCCGGTCAGCCCATCGCAGGCGGCCCCATGGGGCCTGCGGCGCAGTACA
This sequence comes from Nitratidesulfovibrio vulgaris str. Hildenborough, assembly GCF_000195755.1. Classification (NCBI taxonomy): domain Bacteria; kingdom Pseudomonadati; phylum Thermodesulfobacteriota; class Desulfovibrionia; order Desulfovibrionales; family Desulfovibrionaceae; genus Nitratidesulfovibrio; species Nitratidesulfovibrio vulgaris. Next base: position 166,914 of record NC_005863.1, read on the forward strand.
TGCCGCTGCATGACCAGCTTGTGCAGTGCATCGAAGGCACCAGCGACTCCATCGACAGCGCCACCGAGAACCTCGGAGCCCTGGTCGACCTCGCCCTTGCCGGCATGACCGACCAGGATGCGCAGGCGGTCTACGCCGAACTGACCTCGCCAAAGGGCGAACAGATGCGTAGCGCCGCCATCGCGCACACCATGGCGTTCACGGTGGGCGCACGCATGACGCCCGCCAGCGAGGTGGCAGGGCATCTGTCGAAGTTCGGCTTCCTCACCGGTGAACTGGTCGACAGGCTCGAGACGCGACTTCAGGTCCCGCAGGCCCAGAAGCAGCCCCTCATGCCGTCCATCGACCCGCATGTGCAGCGCAGCCTGACCGGGATAGCAACCAACGACTTCGGGGCCGGCGTGCTCAACGAGGCGGCCCCCGGCGTGGCGCAGGCGTTCGTCCTCGACGTGGTCGAACGCTCCGACACCCTCATGGTCAACGGCGTGGACGTGAGCACGACCGAAGGCGTCACACAGGCCATTGCCGACCCCGCGCTGCGGCTGGCCCTCACGCGTCTTGCCAATCAGGCGTCGATGGCACCGCTGGTGGAACTCACCGGGTCGACACTGGGCAGCGGCATGGCATTCCAGGTGATTGGTGCCGGCCCCGGCGGAGGCGGGGGCGGGGGCGGCACGCGCTACACCTTCGATACCGCCACGGGCCGCTTCACCGCGACGCGCACCGAACCCGCCGCCCACCTGATGACAGGCCACGGCATGGAAGAACTGCAACCGGGGTCGGCCACCACCATGTCGTTCTCGTGCACCCTGCGCATGGTGGACGGACAGCCCGTCATCTCCGACACCGTGGCCAACCTCGACTACAACTGGGACATCCAGCCGCAGTGATGCGCTGAAACACCCGACACCACCAGACACCACGCAACGCAATGGCGGGGCGGCCCCTACGGGTCGTCCCGCTTCGTCGTTCACGGGGGCATGGGGCAGGAACGGGGATTGAGGCAGGGATGGGACATCGAACGCGGCAAGCACCCGGAGGAAGCTGCGCGTCCCCCCGCGCGGGATGCGTGGTGGTCGGCCCAGTGCACGCCGCACACAAAGGCGACCTACCGTGCAATAGCGGCCTCGACCCCCTCGACATCGCTCATGAATTGTGAGTATTCATTCACAAATTTAATCATCTGAAGATCAATACGAGGAGATTCGCACATGGCCGACGGCGGCGACGAACATGCCAGCGGGCACGACAACACACTCAAGAACGCACGCTACTACGCGCACTCCACGCCCAACCCCGACAAGTCCGACTGGCAAGGGCTGGACGCGCACCTCGAGAATGTGGCGAACCTTGCCGCCACATTCGCAGAGGCCTTCGGCGCACGCGAGTGGGGCAAGGCCGCCGGGCTGCTGCACGACGCAGGCAAGGCCACCGCGCAGTTCACCCAACGCCTTGAAGGAAGGCCCGTGCGGGTCAACCACTCCATCTGCGGGGCACGACTGGCGCAGGAACAGGGCAGCACGTGCGGGCTGCTCCTGTCGTATGCCATCGCGGGACACCACGGCGGACTGCCCGATGGCGGCCTGCAAGATGGGCAGCTGCACCATCGCCTGAAGCATGAACGGCTTCCCGCCGATGTCTCGCCCCCTTCGGTGGACATCCGCCCCGATGTGCTGAAGCCGCCCTTCACCTGCCGCCCCGAACACCCCGGCTTCTCCCTCTCCTTCTTCACGCGGATGCTCTTCTCATGCCTCACCGACGCGGACTTTCTGGATACCGAGGCGTTCTGCACCCCTGAAAAAGCGTCGGCACGCAACGGACGCTCGGCTTTGGGGCTTGTGGCATTGCGCGATGCCCTGAACACGCACCTCGATACAGTGGAACGCAAAGCACTCCCCTCCCGCGTCAACGACATCCGCAAGACCGTGCTGCACGATTGCCGGGCGCGCGCCAGCGAAACGCCGGGCCTCTTCTCGCTCACCGTACCCACGGGCGGCGGCAAGACCCTCTCCTCCATGGCCTTCGCCCTCGACCATGCCGTCACCCACGGCCTGCGCCGGGTCATCTACGCCATACCGTTCACGTCCATCATCGAACAGAACGCCAAGGTCTTCAGCGACGTGTTCGGACAGGACAACGTGCTGGAGCACCACTGCAACTACAGGAGCAAGGACGAGCCGGAAGAGCAAGGCTACGACAAGTGGCGCGGTCTGGCGGCAGAGAACTGGGACGCGCCCGTGGTCGTGACCACCAACGTGCAGTTCTTCGAGTCGCTGTTCAGCAACAGGCCGTCGCGCTGTCGCAAGCTGCACAACATCGCCCGCAGTGTCATCGTGCTCGACGAGGCACAGGCCATCCCCACGGAATACCTCGAACCCTGCCTCTACGCCCTGAAGGAACTGGTGGGGCAGTACGGGTGTACGGTGGTTCTGTGCACCGCCACGCAGCCTGCCGTCGATGATGCAAGCCTGCCAGAGAGGGTGCGCCTGCACCATGTGCGCGAGATCATCGCCGACCCGCAACGACTCTACACCGACCTCAAACGCACCGAAGTCACCCTCGCAGGCAGGCTGACCGATGCCGCACTCGCCGCAAGGCTCGACGGGCACGGACAGGTGCTGTGCATCGTCGGCACCAAGCCGCAGGCACAGGCGGTGTTCTCCCTGCTGCAAGAGCGCGAGGGCGCATTCCACCTGTCCACCAACATGTACCCCGAACACCGGCGGCGTGTGCTCGGCACCATCCGCCAGCGCCTCGCGGACAGGCTGCCGTGCCGTGTCGTGTCGACCTCGCTCATCGAAGCCGGTGTGGATGTGGACTTCCCGGTCGTGTACCGCGCCATGGCGGGGCTTGATTCCATCGCGCAGGCCGCGGGGCGGTGCAACCGCGAAGGGCGGCTTCCAGAACCGGGGCAGGTCGTCGTCTACGAGCCGGAAAAACCCGCGCGAATGCCGTGGATGCAACGCTGCGCCAGTCGCGCCCAAGAGACGCTGCGTACCCTGCCCGAAGCAGACCCTCTCGGCCTCGAGGCCATTCGCCGCTATTTCGGGCTGATCTATGACGTGCAGGAACTGGACAGGAAGGACATCTTCAAACGCCTGAGAGGGCAGGTGGACAGGGACATGGTCTTCAAGTTCAGAGAAATCGCCAACGACTTCAGGTTCATCGACGACGAGGGAACGGCCCTCGTCATCCCCACGGGGCCGGAGGTGGAAGACCTCGTGCGGCGACTGCGCGGCTGCGAGTTCCCGCGCCCTGTCCTGCGCAAGCTGCAACAGTATTCGGTGACGGTCAGGCACAGGGAACTGGAGAAACTCCGGTCTGCCGGTGCGGTCGAGATGATAGGCGATGCCTATCCGGTGCTGCGCAATCTGGCGGCGTACAGCGAAGACATGGGCCTGTGCGTGGACTCCGTCGAAGTGTGGCAACCTGAAGGCCTCGTCAGCTGAAAAGGAGGTACCCATGACACATGGGGCTGTTAAGACATACGGCATCAGACTGCGGGTATGGGGCGACTACGCCTGCTTCACGCGGCCGGAGATGAAGGTGGAACGGGTGTCATACGATGTCATGCCCCCTTCCGCCGCACGGGGCATCCTTGAGGCCATCCACTGGAAGCCGGCCATCAGGTGGATTGTGGACAGGATTCATGTGCTGCGGCCCATCGTCTTCGACAACGTGCGGCGCAACGAGGTCAGTTCGAAGATACCCAAGCCCAATCCGGCAACGGCCATGCGCGACAGGAAGCCGCTCTACTTTCTGGTCGATGACGGCAGCAACCGCCAGCAACGGGCGGCGACCCTGCTGCGCAACGTCGACTATGTCATCGAAGCCCACTTCGAACTGACAGACAAGGCCGGAGCGGAAGACAACGCGGGCAAGCATCTGGACATCTTCAGGCGTCGTGCGCGCGCCGGGCAGTCGTTCCAGCAGCCATGCCTCGGCTGCCGCGAGTTTCCGGCGTCGTTCGAACTGCTGGAGGGGGATGTGCCGCTCTCGTGCTACGCGGGCGAGAAGCGCGACCTTGGCTACATGCTGCTCGACATCGACTTCGAACGCGACATGACGCCGCTGTTCTTCAAGGCCGTCATGGAAGACGGAGTGATAACGCCCCCGTCGCGCACGTCACCGGAGGTGAGGGCATGATCCTGCAGGCATTGCATGGCTATTACCAGCGCATGAGCGCAGACCCCGATGCGGGGATGCCGCCCTACGGGACCAGCATGGAGAACATCTCGTTCGCGCTGGTGCTGGATGCGAAAGGGACGCTACGGGGCATCGAGGACTTGCGGGAACAGGAAGGCAAGAAGCTGCGGCCCCGCAAGATGCTGGTTCCTATCGCGGAAAAGAAGGGGAACGGCATCAAACCGAACTTCCTGTGGGAGAACACCAGTTATATTCTGGGGGTGGACGCCAAGGGCAAGCAGGAACGTACAGACAAGTGCCACGCCGCGTTCATTGCCCACATCAAGGCCTACTGTGACACTGCAGACCAAGACCTTGCCGCCGTTCTGCAGTTCCTTGAACACGGCGAAAAAGACCTCTCCGCTTTTCCGGTTTCGGAAGAGGTCATCGGCTCCAATATCGTCTTTCGCATCGAGGGCGAACCGGGCTTCGTCCATGAGCGTCCGGCTGCGCGGCAGGCTTGGGCCAACTGCCTGAACCGGCGGGAGCAAGGGCTATGTGGTCAATGCCTCATCACCGGGGAGCGCCAGAAGCCGATTGCCCAACTCCATCCGTCGATCAAAGGCGGGCGAGACGGCGTTCGCGGTGCACAGGCTGTTGCCTCGATAGTGTCCTTTAACAACACCGCCTTTGAATCTTACGGGAAAGAACAGTCGATCAATGCACCCGTCAGTCAAGAAGCGGCATTCTCTTATGTCACAGCCCTGAATTACCTGCTCAACCCGTCAAATCGACAGAAGGTCACCATCGCTGACGCCACCGTGGTCTTCTGGGCCGAACGCAGCAGCCCGGCAGAGGACATCTTTGCAGGCATGTTCGACCCGCCTTCCACCACGGCGAAACCGGAGTCCTCGAACGGGACGCCGCCGGAAGACAGTGAAGAAGGCAGCCAGCCTGACACAGCCAGAGACGACCCCCATGCCGCTGCCAGAATGCACGACCTGCTTGTGGCCATCCGTTCCGGCAAGCGCGCCACGGACATCATGCCCGACATGGACGAGTCCGTGCGCTTCCATGTGCTTGGCCTGTCGCCCAACGCCGCCCGCCTGTCCGTCCGCTTCTGGGAGGTCGATACCGTCGGTCACATGCTGGACAAGGTGGGGCGGCACTACCGTGAACTCGAGATCATTCCGCAATTCAACAACGAGCAGGAGTTCCCGTCTCTTTCAACCCTGCTGCGGCAGACTGCCGTCTTGAACAAGACCGAGAACATCTCGCCTGTACTTGCAGGCGGGCTATTCAGGGCCATGCTCACCGGCGGGCCCTATCCGCAAAGCCTGTTGCCCGCCGTGCTTGGACGCATCCGCGCCGAGCACGCCAGACCAGAAGATAAAAGCCGCTATAGGCTTGAAGTTGTGACGTATTATCGAGCCGCCTTGATCAAGGCGTATCTCATAAGAAACAGAAAGCTGGAGGTGCCCGTGTCTCTCGACCCCGCAAGAACAGACCGCCCGTACCTGCTCGGACGACTCTTCGCCGTTCTGGAAAAAGCGCAGGAAGATGCCGTGCCCGGTGCGAACGCCACCATCAAGGACCGCTATCTGGCCTCCGCATCGGCCAATCCGGGGCAGGTATTCCACATGCTGCTCAAGAATGCGTCCAACCACACGGCCAAACTCCGCAAGGACCCTGAAAGAAAGGGGTCGGCCATCCACTACGAAATCATGATGCAAGAGATTATCGACAACATCAGCGATTTTCCGGTGACCATGTCGTCCGACGAACAAGGCCTGTTCATGATCGGCTACTACCACCAGCGCAAGGCCCTTTTCACCAAGAAGAACAAGGAGAACTAGCCATGACCGCCATTGCCAACAGATACGAGTTCGTGCTGCTTTTCGATGTGGAGAACGGCAACCCCAACGGCGACCCCGACGCGGGCAACATGCCGCGCATCGACCCCGAGACCGGGCATGGTCTGGTCACCGACGTGTGCCTGAAGCGCAAGATACGCAACCATGTGGCCCTGACAAAAGAAGGTGCCGAGCGGTTCAATATCTATATTCAGGAAAAGGCCATTCTCAACGAAACCCACGAACGCGCCTACACGGCCTGCGACCTGAAACCCGAACCCAAGAAACTGCCCAAGAAGGTCGAAGACGCCAAGAGGGTCACCGACTGGATGTGCACGAACTTCTACGACATCCGCACGTTCGGCGCCGTCATGACCACAGAGGTCAACTGCGGGCAGGTGCGCGGCCCCGTGCAGATGGCCTTTGCCAGAAGTGTGGAACCCGTCGTGCCGCAAGAGGTGAGCATCACCCGCATGGCAGTCACCACGAAGGCAGAGGCCGAAAAGCAGCAGGGAGACAACCGCACCATGGGTCGCAAGCACATCGTGCCCTACGGCCTGTATGTGGCGCACGGCTTCATCTCCGCACCGCTGGCAGAGAAGACAGGCTTCTCCGATGAAGACCTGACGCTGTTCTGGGACGCCCTCGTCAACATGTTCGAGCACGACCGTTCGGCGGCACGCGGCCTCATGAGCAGCCGCAAACTCATCGTCTTCAAGCACCAGAACAGGCTCGGCAACGCCCCCGCCCACAAGTTGTTCGACCTCGTGAAGGTCAGCCGTGCAGAGGGTTCGTCCGGCCCCGCCCGGTCGTTTGCCGACTATGCGGTGACAGTGGGGCAGGCCCCCGAAGGCGTAGAGGTCAAAGAGATGCTGTAGCATGGCATTCACCGAAGACGATCTCCTTCCCATATCCGCCTTGCAGCATCTGCTCTACTGCGAGCGGCAATGTGCGCTCATCCATATCGAACGGGTATGGGAGGAGAATCTGTTCACGACGGACGGTCGCATCCTTCACGAGAAGGTCGACGCCGGGGAGGACTGCGTGCGTGCCGGAAAGCGCATCGCACGCAGTGTTTCCCTGCGTTCGCTGCAACTCGGCCTGTCCGGGGTCGCCGACGTGGTCGAGTTCGGCCCGGACGCCGGGGATGTCTACCCCGTCGAATACAAGCGGGGCCGCAGCAAGCGCGCCAACTGGGACAGAATCCAGCTTTGCGCCCAGGCCATGGCCCTTGAGGAGATGCTCGGCGTGCCGGTCACAGAGGGCGCGCTCTTCTACGGCAAGACCAGGCGCAGAGAGGCTGTCGCCTTCGATGCCGCGTTGCGCGGCGAGACAGTCAGGGCGGCGGCACGCCTGCATCAGTTTGTCGATGCCCGCCATACGCCCCCGGCCCACTATGAGGCATCGAGATGTGACGCATGCTCACTGATCAACCTGTGTATGCCGAGGCTTCCGGGAAAGACGAAGGTCAGGAAGTATCTGGCTGCCATGGCGGAAATCGATGAAGAAACTGCTTAACACGCTCTATGTGACCACGCAGGGCACCTACCTCGCCAAAGAGGGCGAGTGCATCGTCGTGCGCGTGGGAGACGAGGTGAGACTGCGTGTGCCGGTGCATTCCCTTGGTGGCGTGGTCTGTTTCGGGCAGGTCTCGTGCAGTCCTTTCCTGATGGGCTTCGCCGCCGAACGCGGGCTTGGCTTCAGCTTCCTGACCGAGCACGGGCGATTCCTTGCGCGGGTTCAAGGCCCCGTATCCGGGAATGTCCTTCTCAGGCGCGAGCAATACCGCAGGGCCGACTCGCCGGAAGCCAGCGCCGAGGTGGCGCGAAGCATCGTCAGCGCCAAGGTCGTCAACGCCCGCGGCGTCCTGCAACGGGCCATGAGAGACCATGGTGACAAGGTCGACGGGGTGGCGCTGGAAGCGGAAGTGCTCCACCTGAGGGCCTGCCTCATGCGCCTGCAACAGCCCGCAGGGCTGGATGCCGTGCGCGGCATCGAGGGCGAGGCAGCCAAAGGCTACTTCAGCGTGTTCGACAACCTCATCCTGACACGGGAGGCGGCGTTCCGCTTCGAGGGACGCAGCCGTCGCCCTCCGCTGGACAGGGTCAACTGCCTGCTGTCGTTCATCTACACGTTGCTCGGGCATGATGTGCGAAGTGCGCTGGAAGGCGTCGGGCTCGATTCGGCGGTGGGGTTCCTGCACCGCGACCGCCCCGGCAGGCACGGCCTTGCACTTGATGTCATGGAAGAGTTCAGGGCCGTTGTCGCCGACAGGCTGGCGCTTTCGCTCATCAATCTCGGCAAGCTCAAGAAGAGCGACTTCGAGATACAGGAGACGGGTGCCGTCCGGATGACGGATGACGCCCGCAAGGCGTTGCTCGTGGCATACCAGAAGCGAAAACAGGACGAAATCGTCCATCCGTTCCTGAATGAGCGCATCCCCTTGGGGCTTGTCTTCCATGTACAGGCCATGCTCATGGCAAGGTGGCTTCGTGGCGACCTAGACGGCTACCCGCCCTTTGTATGGAAATGACGCCATGCTCGTATTGATAAGCTATGACGTGAGTTTCGAAGACCCGGGCGGACAGAGGCGTTTACGGCGCATCGCCAAGGCATGTCAGGACTATGGACAACGGGTGCAGTATTCGGTCTTCGAATGCGTGGTCGACCCTGCACAATGGGCGAAGCTCAAGCATCGGCTACTCAGCGAGATGGATAAAGAGAAGGATTGCCTGCGCTTCTACTATCTGGGGGCCAACTGGAGAAACAAGGTCGAACATGTGGGCGCAAAGCCCGCCTACGACCCAGAAGGCCCCCTGATTCTGTAGCGCGAACCCCAAGCGACCCTGTTTTTCCCGGCAGGTTCGCGAACATGACAATGACCTGTTTTCATTGAATTGCGTAACCTTTAATGCAGGCTGGTCACACATCTTGGCGGTGCTGCTGGCCCGGTTCGCGGAACCCTCGTCGCAAGGTCAATACTGCCAACGTGTTTGATGGCCGACAGTCGCCCCCCACGCGGGGGCGTGGATTGAAACCAGTCTCGTTACCCTGTCGCGGAGGGCGTCGATGTCGCCCCCCACGCGGGGGCGTGGATTGAAACGCCATGCTCAGGCTGGCGAGTGCGCCACTCATCAAGTCGCCCCCCACGCGGGGGCGTGGATTGAAACCTTGTTTGGAGGCACCAAGAATCAATCAGGCATCGCGTCGCCCCCCACGCGGGGGCGTGGATTGAAACTTGAGCGCGGCGAGTGCGTGGACATCGTGGCGAGTCGCCCCCCACGCGGGGGCGTGGATTGAAACATCACACACCTCGCTTGCTCTACGTTCCTGCATCGTCGCCCCCCACGCGGGGGCGTGGATTGAAACCAGTTGGAGGAAGACCATCAACAGTTCCATAGGTCGCCCCCCACGCGGGGGCGTGGATTGAAACACGCCGCCGGTCGCGCCGTGCTCAAGTGCATTTGGTCGCCCCCCACGCGGGGGCGTGGATTGAAACTGCGATGCACTGCACCGCCATGCCAGCCTGCGCCGGTCGCCCCCCACGCGGGGGCGTGGATTGAAACCGCGCCGCAGGGTTTCAAGCCGCCACGCTGGACGGGTCGCCCCCCACGCGGGGGCGTGGATTGAAACTCAACGCCCACGCCCTCCGCGATGCACAAGTGGCGGTCGCCCCCCACGCGGGGGCGTGGATTGAAACGCCCCGACCGACATGGTGCAGCGTGCCATCACGGGGTCGCCCCCCACGCGGGGGCGTGGATTGAAACGGCAGAAGGCGCGTGAGGTCGCAGCCGAACTTGGTCGCCCCCCACGCGGGGGCGTGGATTGAAACCGAAGAATTACGCGCAGTACGAAATTGACGAGCGTCGCCCCCCACGCGGGGGCGTGGATTGAAACATGGCGGTTGCTGACGTTGCGATGATGCAGCGGCACGTCGCCCCCCACGCGGGGGCGTGGATTGAAACAAGTCGCAGGCTTGCGAAGCCTACACGCGCAAGGTCGCCCCCCACGCGGGGGCGTGGATTGAAACACGGTGATGCCAAGAAGTGTCACAAGCTCGTAGTGTCGCCCCCCACGCGGGGGCGTGGATTGAAACAGCCTCAACGCGCACGGGGCAGTGTACTCCGCGGTCGCCCCCCACGCGGGGGCGTGGATTGAAACTCCCTGGCGGCGCAGAGCGTACTGTTCAGGGATGTCGCCCCCCACGCGGGGGCGTGGATTGAAACGATCTCATAGGCGTTATGGAGCGTGGCTCGTGAGTCGCCCCCCACGCGGGGGCGTGGATTGAAACATCCAGATACCGCAGGATGATGACAACTACCTGTGTCGCCCCCCACGCGGGGGCGTGGATTGAAACAACATCGGAACGGATGTTGACCGTGTTGGTGGAGTCGCCCCCCGCGCGGGGGCGTGGATTGAAACGACCTGCCGGTGGTGACAACGGCAATCCTGTTGCGTCGCCCCCCACGCGGGGGCGTGGATTGAAACTACTATCCCCAAGCCGCCCGTCTCGAATCGGCAGGTCGCCCCCCACGCGGGGGCGTGGATTGAAACCTGTGCATCGGTTGTGGCAGGCGTTGCAGCCTGAAGTCGCCCCCCACGCGGGGGCGTGGATTGAAACACCTGATCGATACGGTTATGCCCGTAACGCTGCGCGTCGCCCCCCGCGCGGGGGCGTGGATTGAAACGCGGGCGGGGGCGGTGCATCGCTCGGCATCGAGGTCGCCCCCCACGCGGGGGCGTGGATTGAAACAGCGAAAGTGCCCACGCATCAGTCACCTTGGCTATGTCGCCCCTCGCGCGGGGGCGTGGATTGAAACAGCTCTCCCTCTTTGACGACAGCGCGGCACGCCGTCGCCCCCCGCACGGGCTTGGGAGGCGTCAAACCCGCGAAATGACCACATAACCGGGAGATTCAGCGGGGCCGTCACCCGCCTCACAGGAAGAGCAGTAATGACAGGGCCATCACCCCCATGCCGGAGAAGACGCCCAGAATGCACAGGTGGTGCTCGCCATACTCCTCCGCCGACGGGAGCAACTGGTCGAGCGAGATATAGACCATGATGCCCGCCACAGAGGCGAAGAGCAGACCGAACACCATGGGCGTGAAGAAGGGACGCAGCACCACATATCCCACCAGGGCCCCTATCGGTTCGGACACGCCGGAGAGAAAGGAATAGAGGAACGCCTTCCGGCGGTCGCCCGTGGCGTAGTAGATGGGCACGGAGACGGCCATGCCCTCGGGGATATTGTGAATGGCGATGGCGACGGCGATGGCGACGCCAAGCGCCGGGTCGCTCAAGGCTGCCGAAAAGGCGGCCAGCCCCTCCGGGAAGTTGTGGATGCCGATGGCCACGGCCGCCAGCACCCCTGCCCGCTTGAGCCTGACGAAATCGTGTTTCGTGTCCTGCGGCAGGGCCGCACGGCCCATGTCCATCTCCTCGACGGTGTGCATCTCGTGCGGATTCTCGTAACCGGGCACCAGTTTGTCGATGACCGCTATCAGCAGCGCCCCCGAGAAGAACGCAGCCACAGTGTACCAGCTTGCAAGCACCTCTGTGGTCTGCGTGGCCAGCACTTCATACGCCTTGCGGAATATCTCGACGAACGAGACATAGATCATCACCCCGGCGGAAAAGCCCAACGCCACGGCCAGAAACCGCGTGTCCGTCCGTCTGGCGAAGAATGCGATGGCCGACCCCACACCGGTGGCCAAACCGGCGAAGAGCGTCAAACCGAACGCGAGCAGGACATTGCCGTCGTCAATCATAGAGGCCCTCCGGTCAGCGTATCGGACGGCCTGTACGCCGCCGACATCTCCCGGTACCATACTTGAGATTTTATTAGCCTTTCAATCGATAACATGGCCGGGGGGCCGTTCGGGGAGGCTCTTACTCACGCCAGTTGATGGCGAACTTACGCAGGGTGCGGACGTTCGACAGCCCCAGCTTGTTGACCATCCGCGCCAGATAGGTCTCCACCGTCCTCGGGCTGATACCGAGGCTTCCGGCGACGTCCATGTTGCTCTCACCGCGCCCCACGGCCGAGAAGATGGCCCGTTCCTGATCACTGAGCAGAAAGAGCGGGTCCATGGCCCGAGCGCCAGCCGTCTCATCCAGACTCGATCCGGCGCGTTCGCTCACAAAGCGTTCACCGCGCAGCACGCCCTCTATCCCCTCCAGCAGCACGCTGGGGTCCTCACGCTTGGTCACATAGCCGTTCGCACCGCAACGCAGCGCCCGATCTATGGTGCCGGGGTCTTCGTGCATGGAATAGACCAGGATGCGGACACCATGCTCGGCCAGATCGGCAAGCAGGTCCAGACCGCTGCCGTCGGCCAGTGAAAGGTCCAGCAATGCCAGATCGAAGGTGGCCTGTTCCAGACATCCCTTGGCGTCGGCGCGGGTCGCAGCTTCAACGCCGGGCGTGTAGCCGTGGGACTCCAACAGCAGGTTCAGCCCCTGACGTACGGCCGGGTGATCGTCTATGAGCAGGAAACGAAGATCGGCGCGGGCAGGGGACGGGTCAACGGGAAGCATCGGGGGGAGTTCTCCTTGTGGAGCTGGGGGACGCATGCCTGTCGCACGGGGCTGCGCAGGTGACGATGGTACCACCCTGCGGTGCGTCCTCTATCGTCAGCTTGGCATGGATGACACCGGCACGGTGGGCCATGATGCCGAGGCCGAGCCCCCCCGTCCGGGCCCCCTGCCGCGCGGATGCCGTGCGGCCTATGCCGTCATCGCGAACGGTCAGGATGACACCGTCTTGCGCGGGGCAGCGCAGCCTCACGCGGATGGTGTGTGCCTGTGCGTGTTTGGCCGCGTTGGTCAGTGCCTCCTGCGCGATGCGGTACAGGGTGCGCATGTTGGGGTTGGTGCATCGCCCGCAGTGGCGGCGCATCTCGAGCCGTACGTCTATGCCCGTATCCTTGGCGATGCGACGGGCCAGGTCGTCCAGCGAGGGGCCGGGCATGGCGGGGTCGTGTTCTACGGGCCAGAGACCGCGCGAGGTGCGGTAGGCGTCGTCGGTGGAGGCGTCCAAGAGGGCCGCAAGGCTGTCCATGGTGGTGGAGTCATCCGTTCCGGCAAGCCGCTTGCTCAGAATGGATGCGCGCAGCCGGGCACCGGTGAGTTTCTGGCACAGGCCGTCGTGCAGTTCGTGGCTGATGCGCCGGCGTTCTTCCTCGCTGATGTTGATCACTTCCTGTTCTAGCCGGTTGCGTTCTTCCATCTCGGCCAAGAGAGACTGGTTCTTGCGCTCCAGTTCCCCGGAGAGCTTTCCCACGGATGCGAATGCATGGCTGAAGCGCTTGGCCAGCGCCAGCGACTGGGTAACGATCAGGAAGAGCATGCCAAATTCGATCAGGTAGGGCGTGTTGATATGCTTGATGTGGGAGAGGCCGTCGTTCAGGCTGGCGAGCAGGGATGCCGCGCTGCCGAGCAGGAGCAACCCTGCGCCGTTCATCCCGCGCCGCGCGCAGGAGCACAGGCGCACGACGTAATAGATGGCGCAGCCCAGCCCGACAAGGATACTGAATGCGATGTACTCGGAGATGCGGTGGTCTGGCGCGATCGGCAGCAGCAGAAGGAATATCGCGAAGCGCAGGTCGACCAGATGGCGGACGGCAGGGTGGAAGACCTTCGGGTAAAGCGAGTAGTAGAACCGGAAGAGCATGGGAGCGCAGGCCATATAGAAAAAGAGGGGGACGTATTCAGACCACTGGGGCGGCAAGGGAGGGAGGAACCGGCGAATGGCCCAGAAGGAGGTGTTGGAGGTCATGCAGAAGCACAATATGCACAGACAGAAGCCACTGAAGTACCCCGCAGAAACCTGCTTCCTGTCCAGATGGAACAGGAAGAGGTGGTACAGCAGTGTGATCAGCAGGCAGCCTGCGAAGAAGTAGGAGAAGGTCCATGTCCTGTCGCGTTCCGTCTCCAGAGGGCCGGGCGGGGCAAGCAGTAGCCCCTCAGGCACGCCACCGGCGCGGAAATGATGGTTGGATATCTGGAGCACCAGTTCCAGATTCTCCCCTTCGGGGGTGATGGTGGCCAACACCAGTGATCGCAGAGGCGTCTCGCTGTCTGCATCCGTACCGACGACGCCGTTCATCGCCACAAGCTGGCCGTTGGCCCACAAACGGTAGGCCATGGGGATGTCGAAGAGCCGCAATGTGAGTGTGTTCGCCTCCGGCCAGAGGCGCAGACGCAGACGCAGAGTGGCCTGCCCCGTGCCGCCCAGCCTTTCACCGTCTACGGGCATCCCCCTCCATGTGCCGGGTAGCGAGAGCAGGCCCGATGGCGAAGGGGCGGGGTTTGCAGCGAGGTCCTGCGGCGTCAGCAGACGGTCCCAGTAGAACTCCCATGCACCGTCCAGCCTAGCGGGGCCCATGGTCTCCGGGTCAAAGTCCCGCAGGTCCAGCACACCGTCTTCGGCCTGCAAGCCGTCGGCCGCCCGCGCCGGACCGTACGGCGGCAGGATAAAGACAGATACGAGCAGCACCACGAGCAGCGGAACCGGGTGGAATGCCCGGAGCATCCGGGTAGGGAAGGAAAGGCGCGGTGCGTTTCTGTTCATCATCGGTCCGTGCGGGGGGGATGTCGCACGCTTCATGCGACAGACGGACTGTATAGACGGCGGGGGGATCTTTCAATCCCCCCGCCATGTTCCGAAAGGACAGGCGGCCTCGACCTATCGGGGATGACACCCTCGACGGGTCACGGCCTGCCACATCCAAGAGCACAAGGCATATCCCGACCGCAGGGCATGCCTGCGGCTAGAATTCATATTTGATTTGCAGACTGCCCGTCACGCCCTCGCGCCTACCCACGGCATTCTGCACGCCGAGGTCAAAGGACACGGGTAACGATGCCAACGGCGTGTACATAAGCCCCAGTTCACCGATGCCCGTATCGCCGCCCATGGATGGTGCCTCCATGGCATACCCGTTGGTGCTGGCGCGGGCCGTGCCGTCAAACTCATGCTCATATGCCGCGCCTATGTAGGGGACGATATGTTCAGTCACCATGTAACTGAAGCGCGAACCGAGACGCAGACGGTTGGAGTCCACATCCTTGAAGTCGATGGGGTCGCCGGTGGACAGCTTGACGGAGTCGCCCTCCTGCCGTGTCCAGAAATACTTGCCATGGATATCAAGCGAAGCATTCTCCGTCATGCTCCAGACATAGCCGGTTCCCATATGCAAACCGTAATACATGGATGACGAATCGTATTCAGCGCTACGCCCGGAGGCATCGCGCAGGTCGGAACTCTCGTATTCGTTATGCAGCTCACCCACCCGGGCAGAGGCTTCGACATAGACATGGCCGGGGCCGGTATCGGCCAAATCCATGCGGCCGAGAACGCCACCGCCGAAGTAGCGGGTGCTGCCGTCCCCTTCGACCGATGCGGCGTCGCTGAACGAATTGTAGGTGTTGTATGAGCCGGTACCGTATTCGAGAAACGGCCCGAACGTCAGGCGACCGAGCGGGACATCGGCTCCCCAGGCCAGACCTGCCATAAGGGATGCGCTGTGCATGTCCACATGCGAACCGGTGTTGTAGCGCACGGAACCGCCCGAGAGGGCGCCGAACCCGGCAGGGGCCCCGCCGCCAGCAGCCGACCCGCCTTTGGCGGCAGAGACGGCAGAGTCCATGCCCTGCCCGGCTGCCACGTCGGCAGCTTGCGTCACCATGCCCATGCCGGAGACAAAGCCCTCTGAAAGCGTCTTGGTCTGTTCGTTCACTGCGGGCACCGCATCTGTGGATACCGTGGCTAGCAGCCTGTTGTCTTCGGTTGCCAGATCAAATTTGTACACCAAGGTCACACCCTGCATGCCCGTACCGCGCGCTGTGGAGTTGAGGCCGCCATTCGTGACCAACGTTCCGGCGTCAATGAGTGTTATGGTGTCGCCTACCTGCAGGGGCGAAGAACCGCCGTCAATTCCCACGTTGACGGTGGAAGACCGCCCAGCGCTGCCAGTCAGGTCTGCAGTGCCCGTCACATTCAGCACTGTATCCCCCGCTGACAAGGAGGAAGGAAGATAGAAGTTGACATACTGGAAATTGGAAAGACTCGCCACATCCAGCCCGGCGGTCTTCACATTCAGGGTATTGCCGCTGAAGGCATCACCATCGGTTTTCATACCTAAATAGCCACCATAGAGACGTGCGGTTGCCAGATTCGGGGCACCGCTGATGGTCACGACATTGTTCGTGACCTGTCCCGTGCCATAGTGCGTGTCGACATACCCGCCAAAAACATCATCTATGGTGCCGCCGCTGATATTGATGGTGTTTCCGGATACGGTATGGGGTCCCGCCCCAAAGTTGGCACCGGCATACCCGCCATAAACGCCGTATATGGTACCTTCGTTGATGTTGACGGTATTTCCGGAGGCCGTAGCGACGCATGGTCCTGTCATGCTGGCTACATACGCGAATCCGCCGTATACACTACGCGCTGTCCCGCCGTTGACGGTCACGGTGTTATCGGAAGCCGTCATCGAGAAGGCATTTACGTTTCGTGCAAACCCACCATAGACATCGATACTGTTGCTGCCCGAGAATGCAGACCCTATTGTCACTGCATTGCCGCTTGAGGCTACATCACTATCTACCGTACCGTTATAATAGCCACCACAGATGCCTAAATCGACAACACCACCATTGATATTGACGATATTTCCAGATGAATAAACATTCTCCGCGTGGCTCGCTAGATTGTTTGTCCCGCCAATGCTTATAGGGCCGTTCAAGAAGGGAGCATTGCCTATGACATCCCTATAGTTCGATGCATAATCGACAGTAGCCGATACGCCATGCTTCGGGACCAAAAAGACGAACCCGACAGAGGCAACGGCAAGAATGAGAAGGACGACACGAGACAGCGATGGTAACGCCACGTCGCGTAACAACACGTTAACATGTCTGAGAATAAACATTTACTGCTCCAGATGCTTTCTTTGATTTCCATATCAACGATATTGGACATAGAATATGCGCTTTGCATATATTCGATGCGACTCTATCAAGACTTGGAAGGACATTTCCCTGACTTTGGCATCACCATACTGCCTTGCACTTCAATGCAAAGCCAAATGACAACATGACGTACAGCGGCTCAACATGGTGATGAACAAGTGACAAGCAACGTTGCATGCCAGATGCATGGTGAATGCCTTGGGGTGCGATGGATGTCGTCTTGTATTCCATGATTGCTGTGTTCAATACTTTTTCCCGCACTTCCTTAATCCATCCATGGCTGTCCGTCTGTCCGTGAAAACACGTACAGGGCAGCATTCAAGAACGTTGGAAGAACGACTCCGTCGCCTGCCTCGTTCGCCATTCCGAGGACTCGGCCGTCCCGACTCCATGTACCCCGGCTATCCGTCCATGACGCAGGCCGAGGGCGCCTTCGCCATGCGAAAGGACAGAGTCGCCGAGGCGAAGGTTTCGGGACTCTCAGGCAGGCCGAAGCCGGGATGACGCCAGCTTCCCTGTGCCGACGGCACGGGATGTCCGACGCGGCGTTTACAGGTGGCGCGGCAGGTACGGCGGACGGGACGCGACCGAGGCGCGTCGCCGGAAGGGGCCTGAAGGGGCCTGAAGAGGAGAAACAGCGCCTGAAGCGACGCGTGGCCGGGCAGACCCATGGACTCCATGTACGCAAGGACGTTCAGGAAAAAACAGGTAGAGCCCGCCGAGCGCCGAATCGGCACCGGGCGGGGGACGGTCAGCTGAACACAAGCACCCCCTCCGATGGAGGGGGACAGCTCAAGAATGGCACAAAGCCTGCGATAGCAGGTAGAAACGGTGACCAGAGGCCTTACAGGCCGAATGCCGGGCATAACCCGTAGCAGGGGGACGCCCCCCCTCACCCGGTCACCGGTCAGCCCCCTACCCCTTGGCGCGTTCCGACGCCACCAGCGGCGCAAGCCCCCACTGGCGGATGCGGTAGCCCATCTGCCGTGGCGTGAGGCCCAGTTCACGGGCGGCCTTGTGCTGTATCCAGCCGTTGCGTCGCAGCGCAGCCAGCAACTCGCCCTGTTCGACCTCGCGCAGCGAGGGCGGCACGGCAAGCCCCGCCCGCATCTGCCCGTCATCGCCCGCGGGTGCCTGTTCGAGCAGCGATTCGACGAAGCGTCTGTCCGCCAGCGTGCCGTCGGTGAGAATGGCCATGCGTTCGATGAGGTTCTCCATCTCGCGCACGTTGCCGGGCCATGCGTAGCGTTGCAGAAGCTCGAGCGCATCGGGTGCCAGCACGAGGCTGCGCCCGTAGTCGCGGGCGACCTTGGCGAGAAAGTGGTTGAGCAGCCCGGTGATGTCTTCGGGGCGTTCGCGCAGGGGCGGCACCCGGATGGGGAAGACGCACAGGCGATAGTAGAGGTCCTGCCTGAACCTTCCGGCATCCACCTGCGCCGCGAGGTCGCGGTTGGTGGCAGCCACGATGCGCACGTTGACCCGGCGCGTCCTGTTGCTGCCAAGCCGCTCGAACTCGCGTTCCTGCAACACCCGCAAGAGCTTGGCCTGAATACCGGGCGGCAACTCGCCGATCTCGTCGAGGAAGACCGTGCCCTCGTGCGCCTCTTCGAAGCGGCCCATACGGGCGGAGACAGCCCCGGTGAACGCGCCCTTCTCGTGGCCGAAAAGCTCGGCCTCGAGCAGCGATTCGGGGATGGAGGCGCAGTTGACCTTGATGAACGGGTGATGCTCGCGCTCTGACAGCGTATGCACCAGCCGTGCGATGAGCGTCTTGCCCACCCCGGATTCGCCGAGCAGCAGCACCGTCGCCCGCGTGCCCGCCACCCGCTGGATGTAGCGCTGCACCTCTGCCATGGCGCCGCTGCGCCCCACGATGAAGTCGCCGCGCGAATCGAGCACCCGCGTCCGCAGCTGCATGTTCTCGCGCCGCAGGGCGCGTTCGCGGGCGGCGACCTGCTCGTTGAGGCTCAGGAACTGCGCCACCAGCGTGGCGACCACTTCGAGGAACTCGATGTCTTCGGCGCAGGAGACCGCGTCACCGAACAGCCTGTCCACGTTCAGCACGCCCACGGGCCGCCCCTTGCTGAGGATGGGCACCCCGAGGAACGAGACCTTGCCGCGTTCCACGCGGCGTGCCCCGGTGCGGTCGAGAAAGAGCGGGTCGTTGCGCACGTCGCGCACGAGGTAGGGCCGCCCGGTGCTGAAGATGGTGCCCGTCACCCCCTCGTCGAGGCGGTAGACGCCGCGTTCCTGTTCCTCGCGCGAGAGGCCGTGCGACGCCGCGATGACCAGTTGCCCCGTCTCGCCGTCCAGCAGCGTGATGGTGCCGCGCTGCATGGCGAGGGTCTCTGCCAGCACGCGCAAGGTCTCGGTGAGGGCGTCCTCAAGCTGCAACGCCCGGTCGATGACGTTGCTGATGGCGCGCAGGGCCTTGAGTTTGAGAGCGTGTACGGTGCATGTCATGGGGCGGATGAAGCAATAGCCGTGCCTCGCCCGGTGGCGTGCGCGTCACGGGCCATGAAGCGCCGACAGCACACCGGGCAACCCCCTGATATGAGGCGGATGTCAGGCCGTTACGCGCCGGATGCCGGGGCACATGCGAGGTACGCCCGCCCACGCCCGCGTACGACAGGGGTCGGCGGGAGATGCCTGCGCGGGGTCGAGCCCGGGCCTGTGCTCACAAAAAAAGCAAATATCGCGAATCAAAAATGACGCAAATGTCATCGACTCTGATGGGAACGTGACCGCCCTTCGCGCCCGCCTCCCCTGTGCGCCTGACCTTCGTACTTGGCCGACCTGGGTGCTTGGCCGGTCGCCGCATTCGCCGACCTTCGGCCTGACCGGTCGCCCCACTCCCGTGCCACGGGTCGCCCCTTGCACCCCGGACTCGCCCGCATCACGCCATCCTGCACCGAAGGGATAGGCAGTGAAGGCCGGGGGAGATGAGAAGAGAGGCAGAGACACGCCAGCCCCTGCGCAGGGGAATGCAGGGCACGCCCGGACAAGCTGCCCGCCATGCCCCGTCGCTTCCGACCCGCCCCCATCGCACAGGTAGCCCTTCGCGCCCCCGCGTCACCTCGCCAGCCGGATGGAATGAAGGCCCACGTCTACACGGCTATCCGTCGAAAACGACTTTACGGATGGTGCTGTCCGACCTATCACGAAAAGGTGCATAAGGACGGGTGCATGACGCACCGCAGGTGCCCGCTGGCCGAGGGATGACGAGAGGACTGTGGGCCGATGGCGGGAATACGCGTGCCGATGACGCAAGGGGAGTGCGCGGGTGCTGTCGCAAGACATACGGCGGTGTCCCGGCATGTGTGCTGCCCGCCCCACCCGCCGCCATCCTGCCCGCCAGCATCCGGCATGACGGGGCGGTAAACGGCATGACGCGCCAGCAACCGGCCCACAACATGCTGCATGGCGTGGCGGTAACCGGCATTCTCCCATGACGCCGGGCGTATCGGGAAGGTCGGCGTGTCCGGCAGGCTTGGCGTATCGGGCGGGTCCGCACGTCGCCACCTCGCGGCAACGCCGCGCACGCCAGTCCATACTTCGGCGCATCCGTACTTCGGCGCATCCGTCGAGTACCCGTTGAGCACATCCGTCCCGCACCATTGGCCCCCTTCTTGCTGTGACGCAGGGCGCGAACATCCATATCAGCCCAGGGAGAACACCATGTCACCACTTCGCAACGTCGGCGGCGTCCCGCAACCCGCGCAGGGCACGGGCATTTCGGCCTCGGTGGGCAGACTCGGCCCCCACAGCGTGCAGATTGGCACCAACCCGCCCGTGCGCCTCGACCAGATACGTGGCAACGATGTTCCCTTTGCGGGCTTCCGCACTGCCACCAGAGTTGCCAGTGCCAAGACGGGAGCCCGCCAGAACGCCGCCAGCGCCCTGCGCGCCCTCGGCACCACGGGCGGCGCGTTCGACGTGGCGGGCATTCTGGGGTCGTGCAAGGCACTCCAGACGCATCTCGACCGCCTCCAGCGGCACGGCGAGATTCACGGCAACATGGACGACGCCGCCATGGCAGCCTTCGCGCCGGAGGTGGAGAGCCTCTCCAACACCGAACTCGCCAACGTCTACCAGCGCCTTCTCTCGCCGGAGACGGCCCTTCTGCGCCGCGCCCTGCAGACCGAGATTCGCCAGAACCCCCATAACGCCGACGCCCTCTCCGCATCCGCCAGCCTGTACACGCTGGAGGCGCTCGTCCTCAATGAGATCACCAACCGGGTTGTGGTGGCGCAGGGGCTTGCCCCGGCAGACGCCGTGCCCGCACTCTCGGCCCGGTACGGCGCCGCCATCGACGGCATGGGCCAAGTGCAACGCCACGCGGTGCAGGGCGACATGACCGCCGTCAGCCTGCATGTGCTCGCCAATGTCGCCAGCGACAGCGCGGCACGCCGCGAGAAGGTCGACGACGTGGCGCAGGACATCGTGCAACGCCGCGCCCTCGACCCCATCGACGCGCGACAGTTCGGCGACGTGCTGCGTTCCGCCGACCTCACCATCAACGTCGACCTCGGCTTCCTCTTCGGCATGTCGGGGCCGAAGCCGCTGCTCAAGGCGGGCGGCCCGTGGGAGCACCTGTTCCACTCCATCGAGGGCGCACCCGACGAGGCGGCACGTCAGGCTGCCATCGCCGTGAAGGGCGAAGGCTACATCCTCAAGCGCGACAACGTGGAACGCGGGCTGTTCCCCGAACTGAGCGAAGACCGCCCCGCCGTGGCGAACGACCGCCCGACCTACGCCGCGCTGAACCTCTTGCGCTTCGACACCGGGCAGGCCGCCTCATACGGCACCGTGGCCCTGCACCTGAAGCCCGAAGTGGCCCGCCGCGCCACCTATACCGTGGACGACACCTTCTTCGCCCTGCGCCTGCGCCACACCGAGGCGGGCCGCGAGGCGGTGGCGGCCCTGCTGCCGGGCTGGCCCGGCATCACCCCGGAGCACAAGGCCGAGATGATGCGCCCCGGTTCGGACCTGCGCCGCCAGCTTGAAGACGTCATGGACGCCATGGCCCGCAAGGGCACGTTCAGGGGCGACCTCTTCAAGAACGAGTTGCGGCTTCCCGGCCTCGAGGACGACGAGAACAGCGCCCTCGCCGGGCTGTTCACGCGGGCCTTCAAGGACACCGACGCCACCCGCAAGGCCATGGTCACCTACGACAACCTCGAAGCCCTGCTGCCCGAACTCGGAGAGGTCGACGCCGTGCGGCTTGCCCGCGCCGCCGTGGACAGGGAGGCCGGAGGCCCCGGACGGGTGGCGACGCAGTGCAACTACATCGAAGCGCAACTGCACGGGCCACTGGTGCTCGCCCGCGACGTGCAGGAGATCGTCATCGTCCGTGAATTCGGGGCCGACACCATCACCGACCCGGTGCAGCAGGCGTGGATGCGCGCCGTCATCGCCGTGCTGGGCGGCAAAACCCCCGAAACGGCGGACATGGACATGTTCACGCCCGCCCAGCGGGCCGACCTCGCCACCATCCGCGAACAACTTGGCGGGGCCACCATCCCCGTGCGCATCGAAGAGCAGATTCCCGAACTCGGCCTCAAGCAGGAGATTCAGGCCGAAGACCGGGTCTTCTACGCCGCGCACCTCGACCAGCCCGGCATCGACGCGCGGGTGCGCGCCATGGACGACGACGCCACCTTCAGGGGCTTCATGACCTCGGCCCTGACCACGGCGACGGGCGGTTCGTCCATCGTGCAGGTGATGGGCGACGTACCCCTCATCCCCGACGCCGACCTCGCCGCCGTGCGCACCGCCTTCTCCGCCACGGTCGAACGCTTCCGCCATGCCCCCGAACGCGGGCAGTACGACGAGAACGCGCTGCTGAACGACTGCATGAACCGCGTCCTGCGCGAACACGTCGGGGCCGACCGCATGGACTGCCTCGCTGCCGTCGCCGACCTCACGCCCGACCCCGCCCTGCGCGGGCGGCTGCGCGACATGGTCATGGCACAGGCCGTGCCCATGACCGGGGCGGCGTTCCGCGCCGTGGCAGCCACCGCGCTGGAAGGGGCCGCGCTGCTGCGCGACGTCACGCGGCAGGCACCCGAAGGGGAGATGACGCACGAGGCGATGGCGGCGCGTCTCGGCACCGTCGCAGGTGCGTTCAGCCAGCGCCTTGCTGCGCTGCCCGCGCACCGGGCATTGGGGGCACCGGGTGAAGCGGGCGAAGCTGGCGCGGCCCCCACCGTCGCCGAGGCCCGTGGCAGGCTGTTGCAGCAGTGCGGGGGCATGGCCTTCGCCCTTGCGGGTCTGGATGGCGACGCCACAGCCCGTGCCGCCCTCGCCGCCCGTCTGGATGCGCCCGACATGCGCAGCCTCTCGGCGGTGACGCAACGGCTGGGCGACCCCGCACGGGGCTTCGCCGCCGACGCCGCCTTCGGGCAGGTGCAGGCGTTCAACGCGCTGCTGTCGGGCATGCGTACCGCGCTGGGCGAACAGGCCATGGCGTCCCCCGCCCCCTTCGGGCATGAACTGTCGCTCGTCCCGCCCGAAGACCGCGCACGGCTGCACGCCGCGCTACCGGGCCTTGCCGCCACCCTCGACGCCTCGTTCCCGGCGCACCCGGCCTTTCCGGTCGCCGCGCACCCCGAACGCATGCCCGTCGGCCCTGCGGCGCATCGCCGCTTCCTGCTGGACATGCTGCCCATCTACCACGGGCACGAGATGCCGGGACAGTTCGACCACGGCGCGGGCTACCACGGACGCGGGCACATCTGCCGCGCCTTCATCTTCGCCTCCACCATGGCGGGCATCATGGAATCCATGGGCCACACCGTGGACAGGACGGCCCTGCTGTGCGGCATCGCGGGGCACGACGCGGGGCGCACCTCCAACGGGGCGGACACCCCCGCGCAAGAGGCCGAGAGCGCTCGTCTCGCCCTTGAGCGCATGCACGCCTCGTTCGGCCCGGATACGCTGGGCGCGGACTACGAACGCGAGTTCGAGGCCGCCATCGTGGGACACGCCAGCCCCACGCTGGAGTCGATGCTGCTGAACGCGGCGGACTCGCTGGACATAGGCCGGGTGAAGTCGTTCGACTTCAAGTACATGCCGTTCCTGCGCGGCGGACCGCAAGAGGGGCCGCAGGCCGCCGTGCCCGACTATCAGGCCCTGCGCGAACAGTTGCACGAAGAGGCCGACCTGCTGGCGCGCCTCACCGACCCCATGACGCAGGTGCGCGACCTGCGCATGAAGCTTGCCGAAGCGGGCGAACTCGAGACCATGGTCGAGGTGCAGCGTGGCGCCTCCGACGCCGTGCGCGGGCAGCTTGCCCTCGACAGCGAAGAGGACTTCCTCGCCTTCGTGGAGGGCAAGATACGCGCCCACCCCGACATGTTCCCGCTGCTGACCCGCCACTACCTCGCCCCGCTGGACGCATAAGGAGCACATCATGGACATGACGACTCTCGTCGAAAGCCTCGGCAGGGCCTGCGGAATCGACCTTGCCTTCACCGAAGGCCGCTGCACGCTGCGCTTCGACGACGCGCACGAGGTGACCTTCGAACAGGACGGCGACGCCCTGCTGCTGCACGGCGTGGTGGGCGACGACTCGCGCCTCGCCGACCCCGTGAACCTGCGCCTGCTGCTTGCGGCCTCGTGCCTCGGGGCGGAGACCGACGGCGGCGCACTGTCGCTGTGGCCCCGCACGGGCGATGTCGTGCTGTGGAAACGCTACGACGCCTTCACCGACTACCCCGCCTTCGAGAGGGCCGTGAACGCCTTCCTCGCGCAGGTCATCCACTGGAAGGGCCGACTCGACGCGCTGCCCGCCGTCGCTTCGGGTAATGCCGGTGGTGCGGGCGGTGCCACGGGAATGCCGGGCGCCTCCGGCCCGCTGCCCGGTGGCATGATCATGGTCTGACGCGGGCGGCCCGGTACGAAGGCCCCGGCGGTCGGCCGCGGGGCTGGCGTGCCACCCCCGCTCATGCTTGCCCCGCACTGGATGGCCCCCCTTGGCGTGACCCGGCCAGCGGGACTCATACTGTGTGACTCATACGGTGTGACTCGTCCGAATGGCTGGCCCTCACGACTGGCCCTCATGACTGGCCGAAGGGCGGGGACGAACGGTGAGGCAGCCCGACTGGCGGGGCCGACTGGGCAGGGACGATTGGGCCAGGGCGTAGGCATCGCAGCCCCCGGCTGGCCCGAAGCCTCGCGTTGTCGGCCCCACGCGCCTGTCCCGACGCCCCGCACGGGCGGCCCGCGCGGACAGCCCGTACGGACGGCCCGCCGGGATATCGGCATGACCGCGATGTGCCCTGCGCGGCACGTCTCTGCGCCCGTAACAGCCTGTCCTTCCATCCCATAGCGCGTGGCGAAGGGCCATACTGTGCATCGACGGGCGGACATGGTGTATGCTAGGTTGCGCGGGCCGCAAGACAGACGGCATCACGGCTTCAGCACCACGCACCGACACCCGACCGAGAGTCCGGAGTTATCATGATACGCAAGACCGGCCTGTGCCTCATTCCGCTGCTCATCCTCGCCGCATGGACGACCCTTGCGGGGCTGGCGCACCACGCGCCTGCCTTCAGTGCCGCCGAGGCCCTCGCCGCGCCCGGTCAGCCCGCAGCTGCCACTGACACACGCACGGGCCACGACAGCCCGCGCGACCCGGCGGCTGCCGCCGGCAAGGTCTGGCGCGTGGCCTACATCGAGGGTGGCCCCTACACCGACTACCAGCAGATACTGGCGGGCACGGTGCGCGGTCTCGCACGGCTGGGCATCATCCCCGATGGCAACGTCCCCGTACCGCAGAATTCCGAAAGCACCCGCGAGATGTGGCAATGGCTGGCAGACCACGCCAGCGGCGGCAGGTTGCAGTTCATCGCCGACGGCTACTACTCCGCCGACTGGAACCCCGACCGCCGCACCGCCAACCGCGACGCGCTGCTGAAGCGCCTCCGCGAGAAGGGCGACGTGGACATGGTCTTCGCCTTCGGCACATGGGCGGGGCTGGACATGGCCAACGACCAGCACAAGGTGCCCACCTTCTCCATGTCCGTCACCGACGCGGTGGGCGCGGGCATCGTGAAGTCGGTGCAGGACTCGGGCTTCGACCACGTGCATGCCCAGCTCGAACCGGGCCGCTACGAACGGCAGCTTGCCGTCTTCCACGACGTGTTCCACTTCAAGCGGCTTGGCGTGCCCTTCGACGACCGCCCCGAGGGACGGGCCTCCATCGCCATGCCCGTCATCGAGAAGTCGGCCCGCGAACTCGGCTTCACCATCGTCCCCTGCCCCACCCGACTCGACGTGCCCGACCTCGACCTCGCCTTCGACAACCTGCGCCAGTGCGTCGAGACGCTCTCCACCACCTCCGACGCCATCTACCTGACCACCAACACGGGCATGCAGGGCAAGCGCATGGTCGAACTGCTGCAACCCGTCATCCGCGCGGGCATTCCCACCTTCTCGCAGAGCGGCCCCGAAGAGACGAAGCTGGGCGTGCTGCTCAGTCTCGCACAGGCCAGCTTCGACGACGTGGGCATGTTCGAGGCCGAGGCCGTGTCGCGCGTGCTCAGCGGTGCCAAGCCCCGCGAGGTGAGTCAGGTGTTCGAGGGGCCCCTCGGTCTTGCCATCAACCTGCGCATGGCCATGCTCATCGGCTGGAACCCGCCGTTCGAGATCCTCGCCGCCGTCGACGAAATCCACCAGCAGATCCGCAATGCCGAACAATAGCCCCGACATGCCGCACATGACCGTCAACCCTGCCCGCACGTTACGCTTCAAGGTCATGGCATGGGGGCTTCTGGCCCTGCTGTGCGCCCAGATGTTCTACGGCGTGCTCGTCGTCTCGTCCCTGTACCGCCAGTACCGGGGACCCATGCTCACGGTACAGGCCATCGCCGGTGACGACCTCGCCCGGCGGCTGGGCCGCATGGCACGCCTCGGCAAGCCGCTCGACCGCATCAGCCATCTCGATGCCATGCTCGCCCCGTTCCGCGACACCACCTCGGCCACGGCCCTGTACGTGACCGACGCCGCAGGCGCGGTGCTGGCCGCATGGGACGCCGACACGGTGCTGCCGCGCCTTGAACCGCCCGCCCAGACCTCGCCGGTGGGGGTCACCGGGGCGCAGGAATTCCGGCGCGACGAGGCCACGTGGCTTGTCTCGCCCATCCTTGGCAAGGACGGCGACCTCGTGGGGCGCGTGCTGCTGCGTACCGACCCGCAACGCCTGCAGGCAGCACTGCGCGACGCCGCCTCGTACCTGCCGCTCTTCGCCTCGGTCGCGGGCGGGTCGGCCCTGCTGCTGGTGGTGCTGTGCCTCACGCTGCTGCCCGCCTCCGGCGGGGCGGGCCAGACGGGCCACGCGGGACAGACGGGACAGGCAAGGCAGACCGGACAGGCGGTGCTGGCAGGGCAGGCAGGAAGGGCCCCGCGCGAAGGACGCAGCGAACCCGCAGGGCACACCCTCGACGCGCGTCAGTGGGGCCGCCGTGCCCGCGTGGCCCTCGTGGCACCGCTTCTCGTGGGGCAGCTGTGTTGCAGCGCCGCCCTCTACGCACCGCTGAAGGGCCTCCACCAGAGGCAGAGTGCCGACATCGCCGCGCAACTGGCTGAACAGCTTGGCAGAGACCTGACATCCATCGTCCACAAGGGTGTGGCCCTCGGCGACATCCCCGGCATCGACCTGCACCTGCGCAGCCTGCAACAGGCCCTGCCGCAGGTGGCGGCCATGGGCGTGACTGATACGGCAGGACGCCTGCTGGCCGGGGCCACCGCCTCGACGACGCTGACGCCCGAAGCATGGCTGCGCCTCTCGGATGACGGGCCTACGGGCCGCTTCGACGTGCCGCCCCCGCCGGGGGCGGGTCGCGCCGCGCCACCAAGCCCTGCTGACGGCAACGCGCAAGGCGCAGACGCAGGTACCGGCGATACGGTGACCGGGGGTGCAGCCGCCGGTGAGGCTGTGCCCGAAAACACAGCCACCGGAAACGCGGCTGCCGGCGACACCATCTCCGGGGGCGCAGGTGCCGGGGGCGGCGAAGTGCGCGTCCTCATGTCCGGTGCCGCCATCCGCACAGGGCTGCGCGAGGCCCTGCTCGATACCGCCACCGTCGCCGTGGTGGCGATGCTGCTGCTCATGGAACTTGCGTCCATGCTGCTGATGCATGCGCACCGGGCTCTGGACGGCATGGGGGATGCGGCGCACGCGCCGACGCGTGAGGACGGGGCGAACGCCCCCGACGCCCCCGGCATCAACGACATCAACGGCATCAGCGGCATCACGCATACCCCGGGCAGTACCGGCGGCACGGCCACCGCGAGCCTCACCGATAGCCCGAGGCTTGCGGACACAGCGAAGCTCATGGGCACCGAAGACCGGGCAACCACCGATAACCTCACGGACACCCCGCCCCGTGCCCATGCCGCAGGTCGGGCCACGGCCCATGCGAACCTGCTGGCAGAGACGCCGGGCTTCATGCGCCCCGTCATCTTCTTCTGCATGTTCGCCATCGACATGGGCGTCTCGTTCATTCCGCTGCGTCTTGCCGAACTCGACGCCACGCTCTTCGGACTGCCGCGTGACGTGGTCATGGGGCTGCCCGTCTCGGCGGAGATGTTCATGGTGGCGGTCGCCATCCTTCTCGGCGGTGCAGCGGGCGAGCGCTTCGGCTGGCGTCCGCTGCTGCTGTGCGGCGTGCTGCTTGCCGCACTGGGCAATCTCGTCAGCGGCACGGCGGCGTCGGCACTGGGCTACATCGCCGCGCGCGGCATCGCCGGGGCCGGGTACGGTTGCATCAACCTCGCGGCCCAGCTGCACGTCATGAACCATTCCGACGAGAGCAACCGGGCGGGCAACCTCGCCCACATGTTCGCGGGACTGTTCGCCGGGGCCATGTGCGGCAGCGCCACGGGCGGCCTTGTGGCGGACAGGCTCGGCTACGGGCCGGTGTTCTTCGTCGCCGCGGGCATGTTGCTGGCGGTGCTCGGTGTGCTGGCCCTGTGTCCGGCGCGGCCCCATGCGCCAGCCCTCGGGTCCCGCCCCGCCCCGCATCCCGGACAGACTCCCGAGGCCACGTCGCTGGACACAGCACATGACGCCGACGGCAACGCGGCGGGCGTGCTCGCCTTCCTGCGCGACAGGCGCATGGTGGGCCTGCTGGTCTGCAACATCATGCCCGTGGCCTTCGTCACGGTGTGCCTGTTCCAGTTCTTCATCCCCGTCTACCTCAGCGAAGGGGGGGCCAGCCCCGCCGACATCGGGCGCGTCTCCATGCTGTTCTGCCTCGTGGTGGTCTTCCTCGGCCCGCTGTGCGGCAGACTCATCGACGCCACCCCGCGCAAGGACAGGATGCTGGTCGTGGCGGGCATCGCCGGGGCACTGGCCATAGCCGCCCTGCTGATGGGCGGCGGCATCGCAGAGGCTGTGCTCGCGGTCGTCATGCTGGGGGTCTCCAACGCCATCGCCGCCAGCGCGCAGGGCACCTACGCCCTGAGCCTGCCCGTGGCCCTGCGCATGGGCAGGGCGCGCACCATGGGCGTCTACAACATCACCGAACGTGTGGGGCAGGTCATCGGCCCCGTCACCTTCGCCGTGCTGCTTTCGCTGCTGGGGCGCGAAGGGGGACTGCTGGCCATGGCTGCGGGTGTCGCCGCCCTGACACTGCTCTTCATGTGGCTTTCGGGCGGGGACACCGCCAGGACGGCTGCCGACGCAACCGCCGTGACCACCACCGGGCGGCACCCCAACACCTAACCGGACGGCGCACCGCAGCCCCCCATATCCCATGTTGCACACCCCAGACCTCGCGCCGCTATGGCGACTCTTTCCCGGCCTCAGGGCCATCCTCGAAACGTGGGAGGGGCGCACCCTCGGCGACGTGGCACAGGGCTTCCGCCAGCCCGGTGCCGTGCCTTCAGCGGCCGCGCTGGACGCCATGCACGACCTCGTGGCCCCCGTCCACGGCGAGGACGTGGCCCGCGCCCTGCGCCGCAGGCTGCACCTGTCACCCTCGGTGCTGGCGGCCAACCATCACGGCATCGAATGCTTCCCTGAACTCGTGCAGGCCATCCATTTCTTCGGGCTGCCCGACCTTCTGGACGGGCTGGACGGGCTGGACGGGCTTGGCGGGCCGAATGCGCTCGGCGGGCCGGATGCGCTTGGCGGGCCGGATGCGCTCGGCGGGCCGAACGGTTTGGGCGGGCTGAAAGGGCCGGATGCGCCCGGCGGGCCATGCTGTTTGGGCGGGCCGGACTGTTCGGGCAAGCCACGCGGCGACGCACGGGGTGAGGTGCCGACGACGCCAGCGGCAGCGTCGACGTCTTCCCCCACACCGCCCCCGATGCCCACACCAGCGGCAGTGGGCACGGTCATCCCCGTCCTGTCGTGCACCACGGTGTCGTTGCAGAGTCAGGTCTACCCGCGCGGGCTGCTGCTGGCACGCCGCGCACCCGCCCCCGACGGGGCGCACTTCATGCGCCTGCCGCTCTTTCCCGCCTCCATGCAGGACACGGTGGTCTGCGCCGCCCCGCCCCTCACCCCGCAGCAGGTACGGGCCTCGCGCGGTCTCTGGCGCAAGCTGCCCCTGCGCCCGTGGGAACGCCGCGCCGCAGACGCGCTCATCGACGCCCATGTGGACATCCCCGAGGTCTACGCCCTGCCCCGCTTCGGTGAACAGGCCAGCCTCATCAACGCGCGGCTGTGCCGTCAGCGCTTTCCCGACGCGCCCCACGTCACCGTGGTGTACATCGAACTTGAACGCCTCGCGGCGCGGCTGCTGGCACGCGACCTCACCGACGGGGCGTCCATCGTCTCGCGGCTGCTCTTCGACCCGGCGGCGCGGCGGCGCATCCTGTCGCGTCTTGCCGGGACGCGGGGTTGCTGGACGGCCCACGCCTTCGACGCCACCACGACGCCCCTGCCCCGCACGGGCAGCAACGGCACGGCCTTCTTCTGGACGGTGGACGCCACGGGCCGCCGCATCCCCCTGCGGCTGGACGACACCACACGCCCGGCGCTGACCAGCGGCGACCGACGCTTCGCCCTCGAACCCGAAGCGCTCGCCGGGGCGCTGCAAGAGGGGCTGCTCATACCGGGGCTCTTCTGCTCGTATGTGACGCTGGCCCTGCAACACGGTCTGCGCTGCCACGGGGGCATGTTCTTCACCGAATACCTGCCCGCCATGCTCGACGCCGTGCACGACGTGCTTGGCGAATGCCCCGCACACTGCCGCGCCACGCCGCTGGCGGCCCTGCCCCTTTCGGTGCTCTTCGATGACCGGGGGACGGGGGACGACCGGGATGATGGGGCTTACGGCGGGCACCGAGACCACTGCACCGACCCGCGCCCCGCCGGGACAGTGGAGATGTTCGCCGCAGGCGGCCTCGATGCCGGGAGGCTGCGCCACCTCGCCCGCACGCCCGCTGGCGCCGTGCTGCCGCTCAGCCTGCGTGAATGCTACGAGGAATGCGTGCCGTGTGGCGAACGCCCCGCCGGATGGGCGGAGCGTCTCGTGCCGCACGGGACATCGTGGCAGGGGGTGACGCTGCGCGTCAGCGACGACCCAGCGTGAGGCGCGGACTCCAGAGGTCGAGCGGCTTCGGGCGGGCAGCTTGGGGTCGGCGGCGTCGGGGCATCTGCGCCACAGACGCCCCCGCATCCGGCACGACCATCACTGTGAGTTTCGGCCTGCGGGTATCTTCGAGCATGGGACCTGCGGGCGACAGCCTGTGACGTGCAGCGTCCTGCGGACGGGCGCCCCGCCCTATCGCAGATGCGATTCGATGATCCTGTCGATGAGGCCCCGGGCGTGAAGGTCCCTGAACGCCTTCTGGATGGCATCGAACGACCCCTCCAACGCCGACGCGCGCGACAGCGCGAAGAAGCCCCCGTCCTGCGTCTCCACCGTGTACGGTGCGAGCTTCACCTTGCTGGCATAGCCCGACACCTTGGCGGCATGGCGCAGCTGGATGCTTCCGCCGACGATCACATCGGTCCTTCCGGCAAGGAGCATCTGGAACAACTGGTCGACGGAATGGGCCTCGACCTTCATGAGCCTCGGGTCGGAGTCGAAGGGTTCATACAGCCTGTTGCCCGCCCTCACGCCGATGCGGAGCGGTATCAGGTCGGCATACGTCCGCAGCCGGATGCCGGATTCCCTGCGTATGATGAAGACCCTGATGGTCTTCTGGTACGAGGGTTCCAGATACCGGGCGTAGGCCTCCCTCTCTGCCGACCTCGCAAGGCCACCCGTCATGTCTATCTCGCCACTCTCAAGAAGCACCAGCACGCGCTTGAACGGGTAGGGCCTGTACACCACCTCGAAACCAAGCCTGTCTGCCAGTGCGTTCATGATGTCGATGTTGATGCCCACAGGCTTGCCCGAGACGTTCTTCTCCCACGGGGGATAGTCCTCGTCGTAGCCGTACTTGATCACCGGACGGGCAACAGCGGCGCTGGATGAGAAGACAATGGCAAGCAGCAGGCAGACGAACGTTCTCATGACCACCTTCTCGCACCCCCCAGAACAGACACGGCGGACAGCCCCCGGCATCACCGGGCATCACCGGGCATGACCGGATACCGGGCCAGTCCAGATACATGCGGCTTCACCAGACATCACCAGACATCGGGGACATCAGGAGATATCTCGAGATACCGGGAGATATCGGGGGGCATCGGGCAACATCAGGTGGGGCAGCCCGGACATCATGGATGACGCCCCCGTCAGCCGGGTCTTCATCCTATACCCACAGGTTACCCCTTGATTCAATTGCATTATTTTTCGATGTCATAGCATGTGCTGTACCTGATGGCCGATGCGCCTGTCCCTCCCGTCGCACACGCCCCATCGCCCCCACCAAGGTGCCCCCCCCGTCGCCCCCCCCCGGCGACCCCGGTCAGGCGCACCCTCCAGACGCAACAGCGGGCGTGACCACCCCACCCCGAGCAGGCACTACGCAAAATGTATCAAATATGTTGCATTAACCATGTTAATGTCGCATATCTGATGCATGAGTACGAGCAAGATCGCAGACCAGTCATTGCCGCCGCCCGTCGCCGCATCCCTTGAGGCACTGGGCCGCAACATCCGCATCGCCCGCAAGCGCCGTCGCATGGGTGAACAGGAACTCGCGACACTGGCGCACACCTCGCGCGCCACCATCCGCCGTCTCGAGGCGGGCGCACCGGGCGTGGGTCTCGGCATCCTCGCCAGCGTGCTGTGGGTGTTGCAGCTGCACGACGACCTCGGGCGGCTGGCAGCCCCCGACACCGACAGCTACGGCCAATTCCTCGAACAGGGGCACCTGCCCCGGCGCGTCCGGACGTCCGTGACCGGCGTGACGGGCGCGACCGGCAAGAAGGGCAGGACCAACAAGACGGGGGAGGACAAGTATGACTTCTGACCGCGAGGCGGTGGTCTTCGTCTGGCTGTCCGGGCAGGGATACGTGCCCGCGGCCCTGCTTTCGGAATCGTCCGGCGGTGCGTCGTACACGCTGGGCTACGGTCGGCGCTACGCCGCACGCCCCGACGCCCTGCCCCTCGACCCCGTGTCGCTGCCCCTCTACATGCCGCGCCCTGCCACCAGCCGTCGGGGGGTGCTGTTCCCCGTGCTGCGCGACGCCGCACCCGACAAGTGGGGCCGCAAGGTGCTCGGACTCATGGCGGGACGCCACGCGGGCACACTCTCCGAGATGGACTTCCTCGTCTCTGCGCATTCCCCGGACCGCATCGGTGCCCTCGCCTTCGGCGACACGCCCGCCGGGGGCCCGCGGTCGCTGGCACCATGGGCGCAGGACGATGCCATGACCGTGCCGGAAGGCGACTCCGCCTGCTCCGACGGTTCTGCATGGCTTGAACGCATCGCGCGCGTGGTGGCAGAGGTCGACGCCCTCGCCGATGACGAGGACCTCGACGACCTGCGCAAGACCCTGCCCGAAGAGGCGTTCCTTCAGGCACTCGCCTCGTCGCTGAGCGTGGGCGGAGGGCGGCCCAAGGCCCTTGTCCGCATGCCGGAGGGGCACTGCATCGCCAAGTTCGGCAAACGTGGCGACCCGTGGGACGAACCGCGCATCGAGCACGCCACCATGACACTGGCAGCGCGCTGCGGCATCCACGTCTCCCCCACCCGCCTCATGGAGACCGACCACGGCAGCGTGCTGCTGGTGCGACGCTTCGACAGGACGCCCGACGGCACGCCGCGTCACTTCATCTCGGGCTTCACGCTCAACGCCGCCATCGACGAGGACGGCGACTGGGGCAGCTACCACGACCTCGCCCAGCGGGCGCGCCAGCACGGCGACAGTCACGCCGGGCCTGAACTCTTCCGGCGCATGGTCTTCAACGCGCTGTGCGCCAACATCGACGACCATCCGCGCAACCATGCGTGGTTCGTCGAACGCGAAGGGCTGTCCATGACCCCGGCGTACGACATCGTGCCCACGCAGGCGCGCTTCAAGACCTACGACCTCGCCCTGCGCTGCGGCACAGAGGGCCGACGCGCCAGCCTCGCCAACGTGCTGACCCGCCCCGAACCCTTCGGGCTGCGCCGTGACGAGGCCGAAGCCATCGCCCGCGACATCGCCGGGGTGATGTCCACATGGCGCGACCACTTCGCCGCCTGCGGCGTGGTGACCAAAGACCTCGATGAACTGGCCTACCGCTTCAGGGGCGTGCCCGAGGGGGTGTGACGGGATTGGCGTGACGGGGGGCGCGTGACCGGTTGGGGTCACGGGGGTGGCATGACCGGGAGAATGTGACCGGGAGGCTTGCCCCCGAGTGCGTGGACCCTAGGGGTCTGCCCGTGAGAGCGTGGCGCACACCCGTGCCGGCACGCGATCATCGACGCCGGATTCGGTCTGCCCGCGAGGGTGTGACGCGGCCCCTGTGCGAATGGGATGTGCGGCGCTGTCCCTGTGCGGGGAATGTAGCCATGGTCCTTGAGGTCTGTCCGTTGTCGCATGTCGTCGAGTGCGGATGACATCTCCCGCGTCAGGCTTTCCGAGAAGACTCTCGGTGTGAAGCCAGCCGCCGGGATCGCGTTCCAGCCCTGTCGTGGCGGTCACGAGGGGGCACATCCTCCTGCCTGCGGACATGCTGGACGACGTACTGCCCACCGGCAGAGTGTGAGGCGTATCCTTTCCACCGTGCCGGGGTGGATGGGCGGCCCGCGGCGACTTGCCCTCCCTCCCGATGGGTGACACACGTTGTCACTGGGGGGTGACATCTGGCGACACCCCCAGTGACTGAGCTGACCGCGTGCGACTACCTGTGTGATTTCAGGCAGTTCTGAAACGGCTTCGCCCTTCCCTATCCTTCCGGCCTCGCCTTATCCCTATACTTGCCCCTCTCCAGTCGCGCCGATGCAGGCGCATCCCGTCCTCTCACGCGGACGCGAAAAGTCTTCGCACCTGCAAAATCGGTCACGTCCGCACGGCAAGGTGGTGGCAGAGGGGT